>JAYVEB010000055.1:0-5969 GCA_043749095.1 Burkholderiales bacterium
GCGGCCGCGCCGGCACAGTCTCCATTTCCGCTGGGCGAGTTGACGCTGTATGGCGTGCGCCTCAAAGGAGCCTCCACCGAGGCCTTCATCGCGGCGGCACTGAAGGCGGGCGCCACGCCGCTGGCACAGCGCGCCGACGGTCCGCCGAGCTTCGACACCCGGGCCGCCGGCGTACCCGCTCTGCAGCGCCTGACGGTGGTGAGCGATGCCGCCGTGCTGGTCAGCGCGCAGTTCGTCATCAAGCCGTACGGCCAGGAAAACGAGGCGCTGCGGCAGTTGCTGGTCAGCAAATACGGCCTGCCAACCACCGCCGAGGGCGCTCGACGACCCTTCCCTGCCTTTGCTGCCCGCTTTGCGCCGCGCGGCAGCTTCGACTGGGATTTCACCGGGGGCATGAAGCTGATCTATCGCCAGCCGGCGCTCGGTGATGCCACGCTGTCGTACACCGATGTCGAGCGGGCGCAGCGTCAGCCCGCGGTCGCCCCGCCGCCTGGCGCTTCAGCCGCAGGGTCGCTGGTCAACCGGTTCTGAACCCTGCGCGGCGGCTGTAGAGTCCGCAGCATGATGAACGCCGCGCCGCTGTTCCTCGACGAGCTGACGGGCTTGCATCACCGGGCGTATTTTCTCGATCGCCTCAGCGAAGCCGCCGAGGCCGCACAGACCGTACAGCAAGCGCTGGCGCTGTTGCTGGTCGACCTTGACAACCTGTTCCTGATCAACATGGAACGCGGCCGAGACAGCGGCGACCGGGCCCTGGTGGCCTTGGCGGTGACCCTGCAACGCTCGGCGCGGCCGGGCGACACCGTGGCGCGGCTCGGTGGCGATCAGTTCGCGCTGCTGTTACCGGGCACCTCGCTCGCCACCGCCACGCAGTTCGCCTGCAGCATCCGCAGCCTGGTTGGCCGCGCCCACGATGTGCATCCGGACATCGGCACGATCGACGTGTGCATCGGCGTGGCGGCATGCCCCGAGCTGGGGCCGTGGCGCGTCGACGACCTGCTGGCGCTGGCCGACCTGCGGCTGAACTCGGCGAAGCGCTCGCGCCGCTGGCCAGGCTCGACACAGCAGGTGTGGGCCGGGCCCCCGGATCTACCGGATGAGGACGACGACGACGGCTGACGCGCTGGGACGGGTGTTTGGAAAACCCGGTGCGCTCAGTGGGCGAGCGTCAGCTGCCAACGGGCCATGGCCGCCTCGCTGATTTCACTGGCCCGCACCAGATCGCTGAGGAACAGGTGCGCGGCCTGGTCGATGCACTGGTGCAGCTCCTTCGAATCGACATACACATGGCGGTCGGGGTCGATCGCCAGCGTGGGCAGGGCGGTACGCTTGAGCAGGATGGTCTGGATGTGCCGACAGACGACGTACTCGAAGACGAACGACTGGTCGATGTCCACCTTCGCGGCCACGGCAAAAACGATGTGCTCGAGTTTCATGAAGACTCCTGTCTGTGCTGACGGTCTCGGATCGATGCGGTCGCAGCCGCCATGACAGAGTTATCGGCCGTGTGATACGGCTCGTGAGGGCATTCCGCACGAAAGCAGCTGCGTGAGGCGCCGCCTCAGGTGAGCGTGTGCTGCCACCTAGAATTGTCAGATGCGTTTTCGTGGCGCGGCCAGAACAATCTCCTCGTGGGTGGCGATCTTCGCCCTCCTGCTGGGGTGTGTGGCACCCACGCTGACGCGGGTGATGCCCTCCGGTGCCGGCGAGGGCTGGCGGTCGATCTGCTCGTCGGTCGGCATCCGATGGGTCGATCCCACCGGTTCCGCCACGGTCGGGAAAAGCGCGCCGGTGCCATCGTCGCAGCAGATGGGCGAGCACTGTCCGTGGTGTTCGCTGCACACGATGGCACTCGGTCTGCCACCGGCGCCGCTGCCGGCCCTCCCGCTGCTGCTGCCAGTCCACGCCGTGTCGCCGCTGTTTCTTGCTGCGCCGCACACGGTCCACGCGTGGTCGTCGGCGCAGCCACGCGCGCCACCGCGGGTGTCCTGACCACAGACCCCCGCTTGAGCACGGGGGCCTCATGGCCTCCCCGCCCTTCAGCGCCACGACCACCGGCCTCCGCAGAGGACCTGCAGGGGCATGACGTCGGCGCATCGCCACCCTTCAGGATCTCCCATGGCACTGTCTCGCCTTCGCCTCGCCGGCCTCGTTGCGGCCGCCTGTTCCACCTTGCCCACTGCTGTGCTCGCGTGTTCGAGTTGTGGCTGCACGCTCAACTCGGAGTGGGCCAGCCAGGGCTTCAAGAGCGCCGGTGGCCTGAGCCTCGATGTGCGCTTCGACTACTTCAACCAGAACGAGCTGCGAACCGGCACCGGCCGTGTCAGCCGCAGCGACAAGGCGGTGCCCGCTGACCGCGAGATCCAGAAGAAGACGATCAACCGCAACACCACGCTCACGGTCGATTACGGCTTCAACGCCGACTGGGGCGTCAGTGTGCAGCTGCCCTACCTGCACCGCCATCACACCAGCTACGCCGAAGACGGTGACACCGCGCTGTCGGGCTCCCGCTCGTCCAGCATTGGCGATGTGCGCGTGCTGGGTCGCTACCAGGGCTTCTCACCGGAACATGACTGGGGAATTCAGCTGGGGCTCAAACTGCCCACTGGCGAGGTCCATCGGGACTTCAGAAGCGGCCCGCAGGCCGCGCAGCCGCTGGACCGCGGCCTGTCTCCGGGCACCGGGTCGACCGACCTGCTGCTGGGCCTCTACAAATTCGGGCCGATCAACCAGAGCTTCGACTACTTCGCCTCGGCGCTGCTGCAGCTGCCGCTGTCATCGACCGACCACTTCAAGCCCGGCGACGGCGCCAACCTCACGGCCGGCATCCGCTACGCCACCGGCGGCATGCTCGTGCCGCATCTGCAGATCAACGTGCGCACGGAGAAGCCAGAAAAGGGCTCGAGCGCCGACGTCCGAAACACCGGCGCCACCCTGGCCTACTTGAGCCCCGGAGTGACCGTCGCGGTGACCCAGAAGTTGCAGCTCTACAGCTTCGTGCAGGTGCCAATCTACCAGCGCGTCACCGGCAACCAGATCGAGCCGACATACAGCGTCTCGGCCGGGCTGCACTACACCTTCTGATCAGGCGCCCAGCAGCGGTTGGATCACCGCGTCGAGCGCCGCGGCGTCCAGCTGCGGCTGAAGGAACCAGTCCTGCCGGACGAGCCGGCCTTCGCGGTCGAACACCGCGCACACCGGCATGCGCCAGATGCGGCCGAACCCGCTCAGCCAGGCCGACTTCATCATCGCGACCCCGAAAGAGAACGGCTTTGCCACCTCGCGGACCTGGGCTTCTTCGCTCAGTTCATCGACGCTCAGCGCGAGCACCGACAAGCCGTGCTCGCGATGTTGGCGGAAGTAGCGATCCAGCTCCGGCATCTCGATGCGGCACGGCCCGCACCAGGTCGCCCAGAAATTGACCAGCAGCACCCGGCCCTTGAGCGCCTCGGAGCTGAATGGCGTGCCGTCGAGCAAGGTCGCGGTGATCGATGCGGTGGACCCGGCCGCGCGGGCTGTTGGCGACATCGCGCCAGCGGCTGCGGTCGCCAACCAGGCACGCCGGGTGGGATCTGGCGGTGCGGTACGGGTCAAGGCGTTCTTCTCACGACACATCGATGATCGGCCAGCCGGCAGCCATCGCCGCGGCCTGCAAGCGCGCATCGGGCGACACCGCCACCGGGTCGCTGACGGCACACAGCAGTGGCATGTCGCTGGCGGAGTCGGAATAGAACCAGGAACGCTCGAAGTCGACGATGCGGGTGGGCGCGCCCAGCGGCTCAGCGCGTTCGGCCAGCCAGTGCTCGACGCGTGTCACTTTGTGCTGCTGGAAGCAGGGGTCGCCGGCGATCTCGCCGGTCAGGTGCCCGTGGTGCACCACCGGGTCGGTCGCCACCACCTGCGGCAAACCGAACAGCCGGCCCAGCGGCTCGGCGACAAAGCGCGTCGTGGCGGTGACCAGCAGGCACAGATGCCCCGCGGCCTGGTGCGATTGCACCAGCGCGCGCATCGCGGTTGGCACACGTGGCGCCAGCTGGGCCTCGAACGCCTCGCCCCACTGCCGGATCAGCGTCAGCGGATACGGGGCCAGAGGGGTGACGTGCGCGCGGTGCATCTGGTGGATGTCCAGCGTGCCGGCGACGTACTGGTGGCAGTAGCCGAGGTAGGTGTCGACCGCGCTGGCGGGCAGCACCCCGCGCTCGATCAGGAACTGTGTCCACGCCATCCCGCTGTCGAACGGGATCAGCGTGTGGTCGAGGTCGAACAGGCCGAGAGGGTGCCGCGCAGCGCATTGCACACCATGACGGCTTCGGCGCGGGACAGGTCCGCGATGCTCAGGCTGCGCTCCGTGGCCTGCCATCGCAGATCGGCCAGCACCAGGCCGCGCATCACGCCGGGCAAGGCGCCGTCAGCGACCGGCGGGGTGTACCAGCGGCCCGCCAGCTTCAGGAACACCGAGCTGCGCCCGCCTTCGACCAGCCGCCCGTCCTCGGTGAAGAACAGGCTGTCGAACGCACCGACGCGCTCGGCCGCATGCACGCCCTCGTCGTAGTGCTGACGCAGCGTGGTCTTGTGGGCCGCCAGCGGTTGCTCGTTCGGCAGTCGATGCGGTGCGATCAGCAGCGACACCGCGGCGCCGTCGGGGCCGGTGGGCAGGTCGGCGAGCGCGGCCTGCGTCAGTTGCAGGCGGCCGTCGTGGGCCAGCGACAGCCGCAGCCGTTGGTGCTCGTGCGGGTCGTCGGCCAGGCCGCGCAGCTGCGACTCGACCCGCCGCTGTGCCGCGTCGCGATCAAACGCGAAGCCCAGCACCTGCGCGCTGCGGCCGAGTCGATCCAGGTGCAAGGCCAAGTGGGCGACACCCGGGCCGCGCGTCGCCCGCATCGTCTCGAACAGCTCGAAGCCCGGTGGGAGTCCGGTCAGGAAGCGTGCCTTCAGCCGGCACTCCTCGAACTCTTCGTCGGCGCGGCTGTCGAGCACGATGCCCGCGCCGATGCCCAGCCGCGCCGGGCGCAGACCACGGGCCTCGGCGCCCAGGGTGATCGTGCGGATCGCGACCGCCAGGCACAAGGCGCCGAGCTTGTCATCCCCACGCGGCGCATCGACCCAGCCGATGGTGCCGCAGTACAGCCCGCGGGGTGTCGATTCCAGGCGGGCGATCCAGTCCATCGTGTGGTGCTTCGGCGCGCCGGTGATCGAGCCGCAGGGGAACACCGCGCGCAGCAGCGCCGGAAAGTCCACCTCGGGCCGCACGCGCGCCTGCACTGTCGAGGTCATCTGGAACACCGTCGAATAGGGCTCGATCGCGAACAGGTCGGGCACCTGTACCGAGCCGGTCTGCGCGATGCGGCCGAGGTCGTTGCGCAGCAGGTCGACGATCATCAGGTTCTCGGCCCGGTTCTTCACATCGAGCGACAGATGGCGAGCGGTCTCGCTGTCGGCTTCCGGCATGCGCGTGCGCGACGCGGTGCCCTTCATCGGCCGCGCGGTCAGCAGCCCGTCCTCGTGGCGCAGGAACAGCTCGGGCGAGCACGACAGCACATGCGTGGTGGCGTCCTCGCGCGTGTCCTCGCCCATCGGCATCTGGATGTAGGCACCGAACGCCACCGGTTGCAATGCCCGCAAGCGGCGGTACAGCCCGACCGGTGAGCCATAAGCCTGCCCGTGCAGCCGGTAGCTGTAGTTGACCTGGTAGGTCTCGCCGGCCCGAATGGCCTCGTGAATGCGGGCGATCGCCTGCGTGAACGCCGTCTGGTCGATGCTGGCCTCGAGGTTCATCACGCCGGCAGCATCCCGCACGCTGGCCTCGTCTGCGGTCTCGGCGTCAAGATGCTCCAGCCACTGGTCGGCCTCGGCGCGCGACAGCCTCGCGCAGTCGGCAAACATCAGCACCCGCAGCGCCGAGCCTTCGCCCGTGGGCAAGGCCTGGTGGCCTGCCTGCAGCAGCTTCGCGCCCCATTCGTAGTCGGCCA
>JAYVEB010000056.1:0-41406 GCA_043749095.1 Burkholderiales bacterium
ACCTGGCCGATCTGGCGGTCGACGAACTGATTGAAATCTCTGGCATGGAAGATGAACAGGCCAAGTCGCTGATCATGAAGGCGCGTGAACACTGGTTCACCACCTGAACTTCTTTCAAGCCCTCGACCTCCCTACACACGCACGCTGCGCCGCTAGACCCGAAGCAAGGATTCCACAATGGCTGTGACCACCGTCGCCCAACTCGCCGCCGAGCTGAACCGCCCCGCCGCTGCACTGCTCGATCAATTGCAGTCTGCCGGGGTCAGCAAGGCGTCGACGGACGATGCCCTGACCGATTCCGACAAGGAGCGGTTGCTCGATTACCTGCGTGCCACCCACGGCACTGCAGGCGCCGAGCGCAAGAAGATCACGCTGACGCGGAAATCGACTAGCGAGATCAAGCAAGCCGATTCCAGTGGCAAGGCACGCACCATCCAGGTCGAGGTGCGCAAGAAGCGCACCTTCATCAAACGCGATGACGCGCCTGCGACGGCCGACGCCCCGGAGGCGCCGGAGATCGACACCGCGGAACTGATGCGCCTTGAGCACGAAGCGCAGGCTCAGGCCGAATTGTTGCGCCAGCAGGAAGCCGAACTGGCCGAACGCCAGCGCCTGCGCGAAGAGAAGGAACGTGCCGAACGCGAGGCGGCCGAAGCGACCGCACGCGCCGAAGCGGAAGCTCATAAGGCTGCAGCCGCCGCGGCTGCGGCAATCGCCGAAGCCGCCCGCAGCGATGGTGCACCCGCATCGGCGCCCATCGCTGAAGCGAGTGTCGCCGCTGTGCCTGTGGCCGCACCACCCGCCGAGCCGGCGAAGCCGCAGCTGCGTGTCATCAAGGCCGCCGATGTGGTCGATGAAGACAAGCAGCGCGCGCTCGACCTGGCCAAGCGCCGCAAGGCCGCCGAGGACGAAGCCTCCGCGATCCGGGCGATGATGTCGTCACCGAAGAAGGTGCTGAACGCGAAGAAGCCGGAAGAGCCATCGAAGCCGGTCGAAGTCGGCAAGGAAGGCATCAAGGGCACGATTCACAAGCCGGCCGCTGTGGCTGGTGCACCGGGTGCGGCAGTTGCCAAGCCGGGTGACAAGAAATCGGTCAAGTCGGAAAAGCTGTCGTCCAGCTGGGCTGACGACGCGGCGAAGAAGCGCGGCCTGAAGGCCCGCAACGACGCGCCCGGTGGTGCTCGCGCCGGCTGGCGCGCGCCACGCGGCGGTCGCCGCGGCGAGCGCAGCGATGGGTCGGTGTCTACCTTTGTCGCGCCTGCTGAGCAACAGGTGCAGGAAGTGCACGTGCCGGAGACCATCAGCGTCGCCGACCTGGCACACAAGATGAGCGTGAAGGCCTCCGAGGTCATCAAGCAATTGATGAAGCTGGGCCAGATGGTCACCATCAACCAGCAGCTTGACCAAGAAACGGCCATGATCCTCGTCGAGGAAATGGGCCACAAGGCGTTTGCCGCGAAGCTCGACGACCCGGACGCATTCCTCGAAGAAGATGTCGAAGGCGAAGCCAAGCACGAACTACTGCCGCGTGCGCCGGTGGTCACCGTGATGGGCCACGTCGACCACGGCAAGACCTCGCTGCTCGACTACATCCGCACCGCCCGCGTGGCGGCGGGTGAAGCGGGCGGCATCACGCAGCACATCGGCGCGTACCACGTCGACACGCCGCGCGGCATGATCACCTTCCTCGATACCCCGGGTCACGCTGCCTTCACTGCGATGCGGGCTCGCGGTGCCAAGGCCACCGACCTGGTGATTCTGGTGGTGGCAGCCGACGATGGCGTGATGCCGCAGACCAAGGAGGCCATTGCCCACGCCAAGGCGGCCGGTGTGCCGCTGGTGGTTGCGATGAACAAGATCGACAAGCCCGGTGCGAACCTGGAGCGCCTGAAGAGCGAACTGGTCGCCGAGGAAGTCGTGCCGGAAGAGTTCGGCGGCTCGTCGCCGTTCGTGGCGGTGTCGGCGAAGACCGGCGCTGGCATCGACGACCTGCTGGAGCAGGTGCTGCTGCAGGCCGAGGTGCTGGAGCTGATGGCGCCGAAGGCCAGCATGGCCAAGGGCCTGGTCATCGAAGCCAAGCTCGACAAGGGCCGCGGCCCGGTCGCGACCGTTTTGGTGCAATCGGGAACGCTGCGGCGCGGCGACGTGGTGCTGGCCGGTTCGACCTATGGTCGTGTGCGCGCCATGCTCGACGAGAACGGCAAGTCGATCACCGAAGCCGGCCCGTCGATCCCGGTCGAAATCCAGGGCCTGACCGAAGTGCCGCAAGCCGGTGACGAGTTCATGGTGCTGGCCGACGAGCGACGTGCCCGCGAGATCTCGACGTTCCGCTCCGGCAAGTACCGCGACGTGAAGCTCGCGAGGCAGCAGGCTGCCAAGCTGGAGAACATGTTCGACAACGTCGGCGAAGGCGCGGCACAGACGCTGGCATTGATCATCAAGGCCGACGTGCAGGGCTCGCAAGAAGCCCTGGCGCAGTCGCTGCTCAAGCTCAGCACGGCCGAGGTCAAGGTGCAGGTGGTGCACGGCGCGGTGGGCGGCATCAGCGAGAGCGATGTGAACCTGGCGATCGCGTCGAAGGCCGTGATCATCGGCTTCAATGTGCGAGCCGATGCCGGTGCGCGCAAGCTGGCCGAGCACAACGGTGTCGACCTGCGCTACTACAACATCATTTATGACGCGGTCGACGAGATCAAGGCGGCGATGACCGGCATGCTGGCGCCTGAACAGCGTGAGGAAACAATCGGCACGGCCGAAATCCGCACGGTGTTCGTCGCGTCGAAGATCGGCACGGTCGCAGGCTCCATGGTCACTGCTGGCCTGGTGCGCCGTGGTGCGAAGTTCCGTCTGCTGCGCGACAACGTGGTGATCTACACCGGCGAGATCGAATCGGTGCGCCGCCTGAAGGACGATGTGAAGGAAGTGGCCGCCGGCTTCGAATGCGGTATCAAGCTGAAGAACTACAACGACATTGCCGAGGGCGATCAGCTGGAGTTCTTCGAGGTCAAGGAAGTGGCTCGAACTCTGTAAATCTCCGCGATCGGCAAGACAACCCCGCCTTGCGGTTCAGGCGGGGTTTGTTTTTCCAGGCGGGTGCCATCACCGATGAAACACAAGCGTTCCATACCCAACCGTGGCTTCCGCGTGGCCGACCAGATCCAGCGCGACCTGGCCGAAATCCTCGCCTCCGGCTTGAAAGATCCGCGCATCGGCATGGTGACGTTGCACGCGGTGGAGGTGACGCCGGACTATGCGCATGCGAAGGTGTTCTTCTCGGTGCTGGTCGGCGATCCGCAGGAGTGCGAGACCGCGCTCAACGAGGCGGCTGGCTTCATCCGCAATGGGCTGTTCAAGCGCCTGCAGATCCACACCGTGCCGACGCTGCACTTTCATTTCGACCGCACCACCGAGCGCGCTGCCGAGCTGAGCCTGCTGATCGCGCAAGCGAACGCGACGCGGGCGAAGGAAGATTGAAGTGAATTCAGCGGTGCGCCAGAGAATTCCACGCCGTGCGGTGCACGGCGTGCTGCTGCTCGACAAGCCCTTGGGTCTGTCGAGCAACGATGCGTTGATGAAGGCCAAGCGCCTGTACCGCGCTGAAAAGGCAGGCCATACCGGCACGCTCGATCCGCTGGCAACCGGCCTGCTGCCGCTGTGTTTCGGCGCGGCGACGAAGTTCTCGCAGATCGGTCTGGATGCCGACAAGACCTACCGCGCGACGCTGAAGCTGGGCATCACCACGACCACCGGCGATGCCGAAGGCGAGGTGCTGCAACGCGCCGAAGTGAACGTCATCCCGGCGCAATTCGAAACCGCCTGCGCGACGTTCATCGGCAACATCGCCCAGGTGCCGCCGATGCATTCGGCGCTGAAGCGCGATGGCAAGCCGCTGTACGCCTACGCCCGAGCCGGCATCGAGATCGAACGCGAGGCGCGCCCGGTGACGATTCATCGCATTGACATCGCCTTGTTGCAGCATCACGGTCTGGCCAACGGCACCGACGACGCGTGGACGATCGATGTACGTTGCAGCAAGGGCACCTACATCCGCACGCTGGCAGAGGACATCGGTCGTGCGCTCGGTTGCGGGGCCCACTTGGTGGCGCTGCAACGCATCGGCAGCGGGCCGCTGACGCTGGCCGGCGCCCAGACGCTGGAGACCTTGGCGGCGATGACCGAAGCCGAGCGCGATGCGCTGCTGCAAGCTGCCGACAGCCTGATCGCCGACTGGCCGGTGGTGCGCCTGGACGATGAAGGCGCGGGCCGGTTTCTGAGCGGCGTGCGCCGCCGCCTGCCGCTGCCGGACGCGCCACAGGTGCGCGTCTATGGCCCGCAGGCCAGGGCGTTCCTGGGCAGCGGCCACATCACCGCCGGTGAACTGATTTCAAGCAGGCTCCTGAGCCCGGTGGAGGTGCAAGGCCTTCTGAGCCCGATGTGTGCATCGGCCGACACCACCCCGATCCGCGATACGAACGAAGTGACCACGACATGACCCAACAGATCCGCAACATCGCCATCATCGCCCACGTGGACCATGGCAAGACCACGATGGTCGACCAGCTGCTGCGCCAGAGCGGCACCTTCGCCGAGCACGAGAAGGTCGTCGATACCGTGATGGACAGCAACGCCATCGAGCGCGAGCGCGGCATCACCATCCTGGCCAAGAACTGCGCCGTCAGCTGGCAAGGCACGCACATCAACATCGTCGATACCCCGGGCCACGCCGACTTCGGTGGCGAGGTGGAGCGCGCGCTGTCGATGGTCGACGGCGTGCTGCTGTTGATCGACGCGCAGGAAGGCCCGATGCCGCAGACGCGCTTCGTCACCAAGAAGGCGCTGGCGCTGGGGCTGAAGCCGATCGTCGTGGTCAACAAGGTCGACAAGCCAGGCGCCAAGCCCGACGCGGTAATCAACGCCGCTTTCGACCTGTTCGACAAGCTGGGCGCCAACGACGATCAGCTCGATTTCCCGGTCGTCTACGCTTCGGGCATCAATGGCTGGTCCTCACTGGAAGAAGGCGAGCATGGCGCTCAGTGGGGCCCCGACATGTCTGCGCTGTTCGACACCATCCTCAAGCATGTGCCGGCGCAGAGCGGTGATCCGGCAGCCCCGCTGCAGCTGCAGATCTCGGCGCTTGACTATTCGACCTTCGTCGGCCGCATCGGCGTGGGCCGCATCGGCCAGGGAACGATCAAGCCCGGCATGAACGTGGCCGTGATGGAAGGCCCGGATGGCAAGACGATCAACGGCCGCATCAACCAGGTGCTGACCTTCGAAGGCCTGGACCGCGTGCAGGTCACCGAGGCCGGCCCGGGCAACATCGTGTTGATCAACGGCATCGAGGAGATCGGCATCGGCGTCACCGTGACCGACCCGGTCAACCCGGCGCCGCTGCCGATGCTCAAGGTCGACGAGCCGACGCTGACGATGAACTTCTGCGTCAACACCAGCCCGCTGGCCGGCCGCGAAGGCAAGTACGTCACCAGTCGGCAGATCTGGGACCGACTGCAGAAGGAGTTGCAATCGAACGTCGCGCTGCGCGTCAGCGAGACCGACGAGGAAGGCATCTTCGAGGTGATGGGCCGGGGTGAATTGCACCTGACCATCCTGCTGGAAAACATGCGCCGCGAAGGCTACGAGTTGGCAGTGAGCAAGCCGCGCGTGGTGTTCCGCGAGATCAACGGCGAGAAGTGCGAGCCGATCGAGCTGGTCACCGCTGACGTCGAGGAAACCCACCAGGGTGGCGTGATGCAGGCTCTCGGTGAGCGCAAGGGTGAACTGGTCAACATGGAACCCGATGGCCGTGGTCGTGTGCGGCTGGAATACCGCATCCCAGCGCGTGGCCTGATCGGCTTCACCAACGAATTCCTGAACCTGACCCGGGGTTCCGGCTTGATCAGCAACATCTTCGACAGCTACGAGCCTCACAAGGGCGACATCGCCGGCCGCAAGAACGGTGTGTTGATCAGCATGGACGCGGGCGAGATCTTCACCTATGCGCTGGGCAAGCTCGACGACCGCGGCCGCATGTTCGTCAAGCCGAATGACCCGGTGTACGAGGGCATGATCGTCGGCATCCACAGCCGCGACAACGACCTGGTGGTGAACGCCACCCGCACCAAGCAGCTGACCAACTTCCGCGTCAGCGGCAAGGAAGACGCGATCAAGATCACACCGCCGATCGAGCTGACGCTGGAGTACGGCGTGGAGTTCATCGAGGACGACGAACTGGTCGAGATCACGCCGAAGTCGATCCGGGTGCGCAAGCGCTTCCTGAAAGAGCACGAGCGCAAGAAGGCGTCGCGCGACAACGGTTGAGCCGTCAGTAGCTGATGCAGCCGGTGCGGGTGATGCCCGCTCCCACCGGCTTCGCCACGCTCATCTCTGACTTGCCGGCCTCTTCGGCGGCGGCAGGCTGCGACTGCAGGGCCTGGTTCCCATCGGTGGCGGGTGGCTCGTGGCCGTCACTCCGTGTGCGCGAACGCAGGCCCCAGTTCCACAGCGCCTCGAACGGCAGAGGCAGCACCAGGAACCAGTGCTCCAACACCGCCAGCGTCAGCAGCGTGGCGGCAAACGTCAGCGCGGTGATGTCGAATGCGTCCTTGTCGGCCATGTTGGCCTCCTGCCAGACCATCGCGGCGACCAGGGTCGATGTGATCACCGAGATCGGGAACAGCCGGTTCATCGGGCGCCGGGTGAAGTAGGTCTGCAGGTACTTCAGGTGATTCGGCAGGAACCCTTCGTTGAGGTTGCGCACGCCGAGGAAGACGTTGAGCTTGGCGCTCTGCCGCATCACCCACAGGATCAGGAAGGTCCACAAGCCGGTCTGATTCGTGCCGCCCCAGGTGGCGGCGAGCACCGCGGCGCCCAGCATCACCAGCGCCAGCTCATGGTGCATCACCGCCATGAAGGCGAACCTCGCACGCCGCCAGCCGGTGGAGTCAGCCGGGCACTCAGTACGCCGTGGGCCGGTGACATAGCCGAGCAGGAATGCGACCTCCTGCCAGGCCCACACCAGCAGCCCGAAGGTGAAGGCCAGGTAGGCGCCGGTGATCCGTGTGTCGTCCCGGGTGGCGCCCAGGCCAACCAGGGCCATCAGTAGCACGAAGGTCGTGCCGCCCATCGTCCACTTGAACGTCCAGCGCGGCAGGCCGTTCAGGTAGAGGATGACGCCCGTGCTGAACCACCAGATGAACAGCGTGTAGGCGATCGGCCAGAGGTACTGAGACATGAGGCGTTACTGGAAAAATTCTGGAACGCAACTCAGCACGTCACCACGCCGGCGCCACGCGCACGTCGACGGGCAGCCGATTCGGCTGGGCAGGCAGGCAGTACAGGCGCACGAAGGTCAGGCCCGCAGCGATGCCGTATCCGGCGCACTTGACGGCGCCGAAGATGCCGCCCTGAGCCCGCGCGACTTCGGCGGCCACCGACAGCTTGCGCAACCGCTCCAGGCCGTTGCGGAAGCGCGGATCGTCGATGTTCAGCGTCAGCGGGAACACCTGCTTGGTGATTTCCGAGGTGATGCGGAACACGTGGTAGTCGTACTCGGTCGGATTCAGGCCCATCGCGGCGTGCATTTCCGGACGCTGGTGATCGCGCACGTACATGGTGGCGTAGACCGCCAGCACGAAGAAGCGAATCCACAGCTTGTTGAAACCGGTCAGCAGTTTGGGATTGGCGCGCATCAGCAGCGCGAACGCCTCGCCGTGCCGGAATTCATCGTTGCACCACAGCTCGAACCACTTGAAGATCGGATGGAAGCACAGCTCGGGATGCCGCTCGACCTGGCGGTAGATCGCGATGTAGCGGGCGTAGCCGATCTTCTCGGACAGATACGTCGCGTAGAAGATGAACTTCGGACGGAAGTAGGTGTACTTCTTCGCCTTGACCAGGAAGCCCAGATCGACACCGATGCCGAAATCCTTCAGCCACTGGTTGATGAAGCCGGCATGGCGGCTTTCGTCGCGCGCCATCAGCGACATCAATTCCTTGATGTCCGGGTTGGTCACGCGCTTCTTCATCTCGGTGTACAGAACACAGCCCGAAAACTCGGAGGTGACCGAGCTGATCAGGAAATCGCCGAATTCCTTGTACAGCGCTGGCGGCAGCTGGGACGAGTAGTCCTGACCCACCATGTCGGCAGGGCGCTGGAAATGGTCGGTGTTCGAGTCGGCGCGAAACTCTTCCATGAGCACGTCCCACTGTGCGCGTACTGAACTGACGTCCATCCGGTCCATGGCATCGAAATCGGTGGTGTAGAAACGTGGCGTCAGCACCGTGTTCTGCAACGCGGTGGTGGTGGCTTCGTTGGGGGCGCGTAGGGTGGTTGTATTCATTTACTGCTCCGAGCGTGTGGGGTTGTGCGGACTCAATGCGCGGTGGGCAAGTCGTTCATGAAACGGGCGAACACGGCCGCGTTGGTCGGGCCGAACGACTCCAGGTCGATACGTTGCCCGGTGGCGGGATCAACGAGTGTCAAGCGGCCGTCAGCGCGACCGATCAGCTGAAAGGGCTGTTCGGAACCCACGCCGTTGCGGCGGCGCTCACGCGCCAGGCCGCGCAATGCGCCTCGAAAGAAGCCGTTCTCGCCGGTCATCGTGTGGATCACCGATTTGGTCGTGGCGTCGATCACGACCACGCTGCCGTCGGGACGGTCTTCAAAGCGCAACTCACGCATGGCGACTGCCGCTTCGTCTGGTACGGTGATGCTGGTGCCCGACAGGCGCACTGCAGCGACGGCGATCAGCGTGCCGAGCAGCACGACGCCGATCGTCAGCAGCACCCTGCGCGGCATGACGTTGGTAGCAGTCAGGGCAACCATGTCAGGTCTCGTGTGTCAGCCGAGGTTCACCGGTCGCAGCGTAACCACGCTGGCGCGGCGCTGCGGGGGCGTTCGCCGCCATGGGGTTCAATTCCAGCCCACGTGATTGCGACCAGGCCTGGCCCAGCACCCGTGCCACCTCGTCGGCATGCGGCACGCAGCGCAGCATCGGCTCGACCTTGGCGATGCGCCACGGCCGCGCGTGTGGCCACAGGTGCAGGAAAGCGATCTGATCAGTGCCGGCCAGCGTCAGCGGGATGTCGCCAGCGTCTGCACCGACCGCACGAAAACCGGCACCGGCGACGCGCGCGAAGGGCAAATTGAAGGTCAGGTTGAGTACGATGCCAACGCGCATCGTGACCCGCTTGTCGGTGATGGTGTAGACCGTTGTGCGGGCGCACAGCAAGGCCAGTCCGAGCGCGATCCCGAGCGCCATCACCACCAGCGGCAGCGTCATGCCGACCGCCTTCAACGCAGCGGCGGTGGTTCCACCGTCGTTCAGCACGAAGGCGCCGCGGATGATCAGGATCGCACCGAAGTACAGCGCCAGCGTGCGCACATGGAACACATGACGGGCCAGCACGCGCCAGTCCGGCGAGCCCTGCCACAGCACGCGCTCCCCGGCGGGCAGCGGCTCCGGCAGGCCGTACTCGGGCTCGAACTCGTGTTCGTGCGTGTGACCGTCGTAGTTCACTTTCATACGAGCGGCTCCTGGCGGTCGGGCGTCGCGTACAGCGTTCCGCCACCGTAGTAGGCCATGATCTTTTCCTCTTCCAGCAGCGTGATCTGCTCGGCACTCTTGGTGCCAGGCACCTGCGCGAACTGGTGGCTGAGGATCGATGCCACCTTCACATGGTCGGACTTGATGCGGGCGAAATTCATCGGCAACAGCACGTTGCGTGTTGCACCGTCTGCCGGCACGGTGACTTCGATGTAGCGGAACATCATCTCTGACTTGTCGACCCACAGATCATGCACGGTGCCGGCGACTTCACCATCGGCTCCGATCACTTCGAGGCCGCGCGGGTCGGCATCGTTGGACGCGATACCGTAGTCTGCCACCATGCGCAGCGGAACGATCTTCGCGGCGCCTTCCCAGGTGTAGTCGGGGACATCGGCTCGGTCGGCGTAGGCACCCGGGCCGACACCGTCGAGCATCGGGTTGCCGGTGGGCACCAGCGGCGCGCCGATCATCCGGTGCAGCGGCTCGGCATGCAGCGTTTGCGGCGAGACCTTGTCGTTGGGCACCGTCACCGACTCACCATGCGGCAGCAGGAAGGTTTTCGGTGTCGGCATGCCGACGAAGCCCGACGCCTGGCGCACCTCGCCGGACGGGTAGACGGTTTCCAGCGGGAAGCCCTCGCGCTTGCTCTCCATCTGGAGGTAATACACCAGACCGAAAAAGAAAATCCAGAAAGCGTAGAGCACGAGTTGTGCGACGTCGACGTAGCCCGTGATGGCCCCAGTACCCATGATGTGATCTCCTTCTTACCCGCAAAAAATGATCAGCCGGGGAATTCGGCCAACCCGAACTTTGGATCGTGATGCAAACGTTGTTCAGTGGACATGCGCACGAGCGGCCCGATGACGACCAGCGTCGCAAACATCAGCGCGATCTCAAGCTGGTAGACCACGCTGTATCCGACCGACGGGTCAGTCAGCGCCGATCCCAGCACGCCCTGCGAGGCCATGCTGGTGACAACGTCGCGCAAGGCACCGCCGATGGCGATGGACACGCCGCCAGCCGTGGCCTGAACAGCCCCCCAGGCGCCCAGCGCTAGGCCGACCTGGCCGGGCTTCTCGAGACTCATCGCCACCGTCAAGGTGCTGACCGCAAACAGGCCGCCCCCGAAGCCGATCAAGGCCGCGCCGACGCGAAAGAGTGCGGCCGAACCGAGTGGCGCGGCGAAGATCACGGCCGAGAACGCCACGATGCCGATCAGGAGGCCGAATGAGGCCAGGCGCAAGGCGTCTATGCCTGCGCCGAGCCAGCGCGCGGCCAGGCCGAATGCGAGCAGGGCACCGCCCGCCAACAAAGCAGTCAGTGCGGTAGTGGCGCCTACGGTGAGCTTGAGGACTTCGCCACCGTAAGGCTCGAGGATGATGTCCTGCATGTTGAAGGCGGCCGTGCCCAGCCCGACTGCGATCAGGAAGCGCAGCGTGCGGCCTTGACGCACGAATGATCGCCAGCTGGCGTTGAAGTCCGGCCGCGGCAGGCTTTTGGCAGTCCCAGCCGGGTTGCGGGCTTCCTGCTTCCACAACGCGATCAGGTTCAATGCCATCGTGACCGCAGCGGCACCCTGCACGACCTTGATCAGGCGCAACTGGCTGAAGTCAGCCAGCAGCACGCCGAACGTCAGTCCACTGACCACCATGCCGATCAGCAGCATGACGTACATCAACGCGACCACGCGCGGCCGGGCGCTTTCCGGGGCGATGTCGGTGGCCAATGCCAAGCCAGCCGTCTGTGTGATTTGCGAACCCGCGCCCACCATCAGGAAAGCGAGCGCCGAGCTCAGCTGGCCAAGCCACGGCCCGGCGCGTGAATCGCCCGACAGCAGGATCAATGCGAATGGCATGATGGCAAAGCCGCCGAACTGCAGCCAGGTGCCCATCCAAATATAAGGAACGCGCTTCCAACCCAGTACCGATCGGTGCGTGTCGGACTTGAAGCCGATCAAGGCCCGGAACGGTGCGAAAACCAGGGGCAGCGCCACCATCAGCGACACCAGCCAGGCGGCCATGCCCATCTCGACGATCATTACGCGGTTCAGCGTGCCGATCAACAGCACGGTCGCCATGCCGACCGTCACTTGGAACAGTGACAGGCGCATCAATCGGCCAAGCGGCAGTTCGGTTGTCGCTGCATCGGCAAACGGGAGATAGCGCGGCGCGACATCGAGCCATTGCCTGGCCCGCAGCGTCAGCAGCGTCGGTCGTTTCATCGCCGCACCAGCTCCAGCGCCTGCGATGTGTAGAAGCCGCTGGAAATGCGTTGAGTGCGTCCACGCATCCAACCTTGCAGAGACGGGTCGGCCGCCAGCAGACGGTGCAGCGTGGACTCGGCTACCGGTTCGATCCACGGCGCGCGATCACTGCGCGGCAACATCCGTCCAAAGGCCCTGAAGGCGATCAGTGCCGGGTTGCTGGGCGCGTAGGTGAACAGCAGCCCGCAGCGGGTACGCTGGGCCAGGCCCGCCACGACGCGCACTGCGTCGGGTGTGCAGTAGTGGATCAGCGAGTCCATGCCGACGACGTAGTCGAAATCGCCGAGCGCCGGGTCGAGCATGTCGCCCGAACGGAAATCGATGCGACCGACGCTGTACTCGCTGGTCAGCTCGGCTGGCTGGCGGTCACGCGCCAGATCGACCAGTGTCGGCGACAGGTCGATCGCCAGCACATGCGCGCCGCGCCGCGCTGCCTCGACGGCCAGCGCGCCGGTGCCGCAACCGGCATCGAGCACACGCAATCCGCTCAGGTCGCTCGGCAGCCAGCCCAGCAGCGTCGAGCGCATGCGGTCGCGTCCGGCACGCACTGTGGCGCGGATGCGCCCGACCGGTGCGTCGGAGGTCAGGCGCGCCCATGCCTGCACGGCGGTGCGATCGAAATAGTCTTCGATCTTGCTGCGGCGTTCGAGGTAGCTGAGCGGGTTCATGCGGGTGTCGTCCTGTGGGGCATCGAGGGGGAGGGCAGTCTGTTGATCAATCGAAGCCCAGCAGGTCGAAGATGTCGCGGTCCTTCATCGGCACGGCATTCATCGGCTCGGTGCCCAGCCACAGCGAGGCGGCCAGCCGCATGTATTCGTTCTGCACCGCTTCGAGCTCGGGCGAGTACTCCATCTCGAACAGCGTCGATTTCTTCAGCCGGCTGCGGCGGATCACGTCGAGGTCGGGAAAGTGCGCGGCGAGCTTCAGGCCGATCTTGTTGTTGTACTTGTCGATCTGGTCGGTGGCGGCGCTGCGGTTGGCGATCACGCCACCCAGTCGCACGTTGTAGTTTTTCGCCTTCGCCCCGATCGCCTGCACGATGCGGTTCATCGCGAAGATCGAATCGAAGTCGTTGGCGGTGACGATCAGCGCGCGGTCGGCGTGCTGCAGCGGCGCGGCGAATCCACCGCAGACCACATCGCCCAGCACGTCGAAGATCACCACATCGGTGTCTTCGAGCAGGTGGTGCTCCTTCAGCAGCTTGACGGTCTGGCCAACCACGTAGCCGCCGCAGCCGGTGCCGGCTGGTGGGCCACCGGCCTCGACGCACATCACGCCGTTGTAGCCGGGGAAGACGAAGTCCTCGACGCGCAACTCTTCCGCGTGGAAATCGACCGTTTCAAGCACGTCAATGACGGTCGGCAGCATCTTCTTCGTCAGCGTGAAGGTCGAGTCGTGCTTCGGGTCACAGCCGATCTGCAGCACGCGCTTGCCGAGCTTGGAAAACGCTGCCGACAGGTTGCTCGACGTCGTGCTCTTGCCGATGCCGCCCTTGCCATAGATCGCGAACACTTTCGCGGTGCCGAGCTTCAGGTTCGGATCGAGCTCGACCTGAACGCTGCCCTCTCCGTCGAGGCGCAGGTTCTTGCGGACACCAGGGTTCTTGATGTCGGGAATGGGAAACGTTGTCGTGCTCATGCATGAGCTCCTTCGCGGGAATCGGAAAACACACCTTCGAGCCGGTCTTCGAGCTCTTCACCGGCGCGACGCAATGCTTCGAGCATCTTCGCGTCCGGTGTCCAGAACTTGCGCTCGGACGCTTCGAGCAGCCGGTTGGCCACCCGCGCCGATGCGGTCGGGTTCAGCTTCGCGAGACGCTCGCGCATCTCGGGGTCAAGCATGAAGGTCTCGCTCAATTGCTGGTACACCCAGGGCTGCACCTGGCCGGTAGTCGCCGACCAGCCCATCGTGTTGGTCAGGTGCACCTCGATCTGTCGCACGCCTTCGTAGCCATGCTTCAGCATGCCTTCGTACCACTTCGGGTTCAGCATGCGGGTGCGGGTTTCGAGGGCCACCTGCTCGGTCAGGGTTCTGACCGTGCCGCCGCCGTCGGCATCGCGCGTCTGGTCGCCGATGTACACCGGTGCCATCTCCGCATCGACACCTTCCTTGTGCGTCTTGGCCCGCTTGATCGCGCGGCTGATGCCGCCCAGCGTGTCGAAGTAGGTGTCGACGGTGGTGACACCGAGCTCGACCGAATCGAGGTTCTGGTAGGCCAGATTCACACCCGACAGCACGCTTTGCAGCAACTGCGCCTGCTGCACCGGGCGACCGCCGCGGCCGTAGGCGAAGCCCTTGCGGCGGCTGTAGGTTTCGGCGAGCTCGTCGCCGTCTTCCCATCGGCTGTTGTCGACCAGGCTGTTGACGTTGGAACCGTAGGCGCCTTCGGCGTTGCCGAACACCCGCAGAGACGCGGTCTCCAGGTCGCCGCCATGTTCGGCGATGTAGGCCAGTGCATGCTTGCGGATGAAGTTCTGTTCCAGCGGTTCGACCGCGCTGGCGGCCATGAACGCTGCCTCGGCGAGCAGCTTGATCTGCAGCGGCAACAGGTCGCGGAAGATGCCCGACAGGGTGATGATCACGTCGACCCGCGGTCGGCCGAGCTGCTCGACCGGAATCAGCTCGGCACCAGCCAGCCGGCCGTAGCTGTCGAACCGCGGGCGGGCGCCCATCAAGGCCAGCGCCTGGGCGATCGGGCCACCTTCGCTCTTCAGGTTGTCGGTGCCCCACAGCACCATCGCGATCGATTCGGGGAACGCATGCCCGTCGGCCATGTGCTTGTTCAGCAGGCGATCGGCCTGACGCGCCCCATCCTTTACCGCGTAGGCGCTCGGGATGCGGAACGGATCGAAGCCATGCAGGTTGCGCCCGGTCGGCAGGATGGCCGGCGTGCGCAGCAGGTCACCGCCCGGCGCAGGGCGCAGGAAGCGGCCGTCGAGTGCATGCAGGATGCCGTTGATTTCGTGGTCTTCCGCCATCAGCATGTCGGTGGCCGACAGCTCCTTGAGCAGGGCCAGTGTCTCGGCATCTGATGAGGTCAGGGTGCTGGCCACGGCCTGTTCAGGCGTCTGACCAGCGACCAGCGCTTCGATCACGGCACGATCGGGCCGCGCGCCATGCGAGGCCTCCGCGCACGACAGCAGCAGGTCCACCCGTTCGGCCGGGCTCGGCGCCTGTCCGACCACGTGCAGTCCGTAGGGGATCAGCGTGTACTCGACTTCGAGTACGGCGTCGTTCAAGCGGGCGATACGCGCCTCCGCGTCGGCGCCCCAGGCGGGCTCGGCGGTGGCCAGTTCCAACTCGACCGCCTGCGTCTGGATCATCACACTGAGCTCGTCTCGCTCGGCCTGTTCGTGCGGCTCGAGGCCGCGGAAGCGCTCCAGCAGGTCCTTCAGGTCGACCAGGCCTTTGTACAGACCCGCCTGCGCCACCGGCGGTGTCAGGTAGCTGATCAGCGTGGCGGCCGCGCGGCGTTTGGCGATCGTGCCTTCGGACGGGTTGTTCGAGGCGTAGAGGTACATGTTCGGCAGGTCGCCGATCAGCCGGTCGGGCCAGCAGCTGGCCGACATGCCGCTTTGCTTGCCAGGCATGAATTCGAGCGCGCCGTGGGTGCCGAAGTGCAGCACCGCGTTGGCGCCGAAGTCTTCGCGCAGCCAGCGGTAGAAGGCCGAGAACGCATGCGTCGGCGCGAAGCCGTGTTCGAACAGCAGGCGCATCGGATCGCCTTCGTAGCCGAACGCCGGCTGGATGCCGACGAAGACATTGCCGAAGCGCTCGCCCAGCACGAAGATGTGGCTGCCGTCGCTCTGCTGCTTTCCGGGTGCCGGGCCCCACTGAGCCTCGATGTCTTTCAGGTGCTTCTCGCGGCGCACGTGGTCATCGGCCGGGATGCGGGCGTGCACATTGGCCATGGCGCCGAAGCGCTCGGCATTGCCGGTGATGATGCGTTCACGCAGTTCGTCGACGCTGGCGGGCACCTCGATGGTGTAGCCCTCGCGCTGCATCGCCTGCATCACGTTGAACAACGACTCGAACACCGACAGGAAGGCGGCAGTACCGGTCGCGCCTGCATTCGGCGGGAAGTTGAAGACCACTGCGGCGACCTTGCGCTCGGCACGCTGCGAGCGCCGCAGATCGACGAGCTTGCCAACACGCGCGGCCAGTGCGTCGGCGCGCTCGATACAGCTGTGCATGTCGTGCGAATCGACGATGTTCTCGAACTTGCAGGCATGCGCGCAGCCGGTGCAGGCGATGTGGGTGGCGCTGCCGCGGCCACCGAACACCATCGAACCAGTGGCGCCGTCGAGTTCGGGGATCGCAACCATGATGGTCGATTCGACCGGCAGCAGGCCCCGCGAGGAACCGCCCCACTGGTCCAGCGTCTGGAACTCGACGGGGTGCACCGCGAGGTAGGGCACGTCCAGCTTAACGAGGATGTCCTCGGCCGCTTTCGCGTCGTTGTAGGCCGGGCCACCGACCAGCGAGAAGCCGGTCAGCGAGACCAGCGCGTCGATCGTCGGACGCCCATCTGCGTAGAAATACGAATCGATGGCCGGGCGCTGATCCAGGCCGGTGGCGAAAGCTGGCACGACACGCAGGCCACGCGCTTCGAGCGCGGTGATCACACCGTTGTAGTGGTCGGCGTTGCCAGCCAGCAGGTACGAGCGCATCAGCAGCAGGCCGACGGTGCCGCGCTTGCCGGTGGTGGCGAAGGTGGGCAGTGCGTCGAGATCGGCCGCCATGCGGCCGACCGAGCGCTCATCGCTCATCTTCGGGTGGTAGACGCCGACTTCCGGGTATTCGACAGGCTCGTGCGTCTTGGCGATGCCACGCAGGTTCTTGCGGGGGCCGTCGGCATAGCGATCCACCAGGAAGTGGACCATGTTCGAGATGTTCTGCTCGGAGCCTGCCAGCCAGTACTGCAGCGTCAGGAAATAAGCCCGCACGTCCTGCGCCGTGCCGGGAATGAAGCGCAGGATCTTCGGCAGCATGCGCAGTGTCTTCATCTGCTGCGCGCCGGCGGTGCCCTTGTTGCCATCGTCCTTGCCAGGCGGCTTGCCGCGCAGGCGCTTCAGGAAAGCCATTGCGCCAGTGGCCGGCGCGGTCATGTCGAACTTGCCCATGCGCGTGAGCTTGGTCACTTCGCCCGCGGACATCGCACACACCATCGCGTCGCAATGATCGCGGCGCGCCTGCAGCGTTGGCAGGATCGGCATGAAATGGTCTTCGAGGAACAGCATCGCGGCGATCACGATGTCGCCCTGCTCGATGTCGGCCTTGCAGCGCTCGAGCGCCTTCGGATCGTCGCCCCATTCGGCCGCCGCATGCACGCTCAGGTGCAGGCCGGGAATCGATTGCGCCAGCGTGCGATTCGCGCGCTCGGTGGCGCTGGCCAGATGGCTGTCCATCGTGACCACCACCACCCGCATGGCCGGTACCGCGGCGCTGCGATCAACGATTGAAATGCGCTTTTGCGTCATACAGAGTCTCGACAGTGATCACCGGTAGGCTGTGGTCTTGTGCGTATCGCTCGGTGTTGCGGCGTGCCTTGCCGCGCACAAAGAAGGGAATCTTTCGAAGCTCCTTTTCCGCATCAGGCGCCCACTGTGCCGGGATCGCAGCGGGTGGACTTTCTCGGTTGTCAGTGGCTACGCTGGCGGCTGTGGCTGCCAGCGCGATCCGTTCTGCCGACGCCTCATCAGCTGCTGCGGCGTCGAGGTGCGCTGGCCTGTTCATTGGTGCGCCAGCGTGGCCGCCCAGATGCGACGGTGCTGCGTCTTCGTGGAATTCCGCATCGCCGCGGAACATGCCGATCAGGTGCTCTTCCAGGCCCATCATTAGCGGGTGCACCCAGGTGTCGAACAACACATTGGCACCTTCGAAGCCCATCTGCGGTGAGTAGCGCGCCGGGAAGTCCTGCACATGCACCGGCGCCGAAATCACCGCGCACGGAATGCCCAGGCGCTTGGCGATGTGGCGCTCCATCTGCGTGCCCAGCACCAGCTCGGGCTGCAGCTCGGCGACCTTTGCTTCGATTTCCAGGTAGTCGTCGCAGATCAATGCCTCGACGCCGTAGAGCTTGGCGGCTTCGCGCACTTCGCGGGCGAATTCGCGGCTGTAGGTGCCGATGCCGACCACCTGAAAGCCCAGTTCCTGGCTGGCCACGCGCGCGGCAGCCACGGCATGGGTTGCGTCGCCGAACACGAACACGCGCTTGTTGGTCAGGTAGGTCGAATCGACTGATTTGGCGTACCACGGTGAGCGTGAATCGGCGTCGGCCAAGACGCCGCTCGGATCGATGTCGGCGAGCTGGGCGACCTCCTTGATGAAGTCGCGCGTCGCGCCCGCGCCGATCGGTATCGTCTTGGTGGCCGGCTGGCCGAAGGTGCGGGTCAGCCACGAGGCGGTCAGCGACGCGATCTCGGGGTAAAGCACCACGTTGAATTCAGCATCGCCCAGGCGCGACAGGTCGTCGGCAGTGGCGCCGAGTGGGGCGACGACGTTGATGTCGATGCCCAGTTTTGTCAGCAGGTCGGTGATCTCGCGCAGGTCGTCGCGGTGCCGGAAGCCGAGTGCTGCCGGGCCGAGGATGTTGCAGCGAGGCCGTGCGCCCGTGGCGCGGCCGGGCTTCGTCGTGCCAGGGACTGGCGCATTCGGGCCGGCCAGTGCCCGCACCATCTGGTAGAAGGTTTCCGATGCGCCCCAGTTTTCCTTGCGCTGATATGACGGCAACTCCAACGCCACGACCGGGATCGGCAGGTTCAGCGCCTTGCACAGGCCGCCTGGGTCGTCCTGGATCAACTCGGCGGTGCACGAGGCACCGACCATCATCGCTTTCGGCTTGAAGCGCTCGTAGGCTTCGCGCGCCGCGGTCTTGAACAGCTCTGCGGTGTCGCCACCCAGGTCGCGCGCCTGGAAGGTGGTGTAGGTGACCGGTGGACGCTTGGGCAGCCGCTCGATCATCGTGAACAGAAGGTCGGCGTAGGTGTCGCCCTGCGGTGCGTGCAACACGTAGTGCACGTCTTTCAACGCGGTGGCGATGCGCATCGCACCGACGTGCGGCGGGCCTTCGTAGGTCCAGAGCGTCAACTGCATGGTCTGGTGTCTTTGGCGAGGGGTTGAATGGTCAGGCGACCAGCTTCATGCGGCGCACCAGCGGCCGCGCGAACAGCTCGGCCAGATCGGCCGCCTGCTCGTAGCCGTGGATCGGCGTGAAGACGAGTTCGATCGCCCATTTGGTCGTCATGCCTTCGGCTTCGAGCGGGTTCGCGAGTCCAAGGCCGCAGACCACGATGTCGGGCTGTGCGGCGCGGCAGCGGTCGAGCTGGTTGTCGACGTGCTGGCCTTCGGACAGGAAGGTGCCCTCGGGCAGCAGATCGAGTTCTTCGGCCAGGTGCTGGCGGTGCATGTACGGCGTTCCGACTTCAACGAGTTGCATGTCCAGTTCGCGCGCCAGGAAGCGAGCGATCGGGATTTCGAGCTGCGAGTCAGGGAAGAAGAACACGCGCTTGCCGGCCAGCTGCACCTTGTGGCGCGCCAGCGCGGCGGTGGCACGATCGCGGCCCGGCGCGGTGACGCGATCGAAGGTGGCTGCATCGATGCCGAACGCCGTGGCAGCCGCTTGCAGCCATTGTGTGGTGCCTTCGACACCGAGCGGGAACGGCGCTGGCAGGCGCTGCGCGCCCAGTGACTCCAGGGCCCGTGCGGTATCGGCCAAGAAGGGCTGGGCCAGCAGGAATTTGGTGGTCGGGCCGACGGCGGGCAGGTCGGTTGCATGTCGCGGCGGAAAGAAGCGCACCGGCGTGTCGGCGCTGCCGAGGCCGAGGCTGGCGAACAGTCGGGAGAACTGATCTTCGACGACGTCGGCCAAGGCGCCAACGATCAGCAGCGATGCCTGCGCGTCGGCCAACAACACCGGCAGGCTGGGTACCAGCGAAGCCAGGCAGGCGTCTTCGCCTTGGGTGAAGGTGGTTTCGATGCCGCTGCCGGAATAGTTCAGCACCCGCACGCCGGGTGCGACGCGACCGGACAGGCGCGATGCGGCACGCGACAGGTCGAGCTTGATGACCTCGGACGGACAGGAGCCTACGAGGAACAGCAGCTTGATCTCGGGGCGGCGTTCAAGCAGCCGGGTGACCACGCGGTCGAGTTCGTCGTTGCAATCGGCCAGGCCAGCGAGATCGCGCTCGTCGATGATCGCGGTGGCGAAGCGCGGCTCGGCGAAGATCATCACGCCCGCCGCTGACTGGATCAGGTGCGCGCAGGTGCGCGAGCCGACGACGAGGAAGAACGCGTCCTGGATCTTGCGATGCAGCCAGATGATGCCGGTCAGCCCGCAGAAAACCTCGCGCTGCCCGCGCTCCTTCAGCACCGGTGCGTCGCCGCAGCCCGAAGTCAGCTCCGCGCGGATCGGAATGACCGGGCTCATAACGCCAGCCCCGGCGTGCGGGCCATCGCGTCGCGCCTGGCCATGTCCAGGCGGGCGGCGCGCAGCTTCAAGATGAATTGCGTGGCGTTGATCGCGTAGGCGGCGTAGGCGGCCAGGGCCAGGTATATCAGCTGTGTTGCCGTCAACCCATGGGTGAACAGCGCGGCCAGGTAAGCGGTGTGCAAAGCCAGCACCAACATACTGAACACATCTTCCCAATAGAAAGCCGGGGCGAACAGATAGCGACCAAAAACAACTTTTTCCCAAATGCAGCCGGTGATCATGATGGCGTACAGGGTCAGCGTCTTCAGCACCACCGACCCCGTCGCCAGCGTCCAACCGTCACCGGTGGCCAGGTAGCGCAGCACGAAGAACAAACTCGCGAGAAACACCAGGAATTGCACCGGGGCCAAAACACCTTGAACTAACGTCCAGCGGGTCGAATCGCGACGAACCCGTTCCTCAGCGGTGTACAACGGCTGCCTCGCTTCCATCGGGGACCCTCTTTCGTACATCGATTTCCTCTGACAACTGCGCCTCAGTGGAATCGAATTTAGACGGCGACTTTGCAAATGTCAATCCAGATTGACGTAAATCTATCTTGACAGTTTTCGGGGTGGGGTCGATCATCGGCACAAGATGTCGAATTTCAGTCGCAACGATGCGCCTGTCTTCGATGCTTCAGCCAGCGCGACAGCCCTTGGGCCGTAGGCGCTCCGTTCAGGTCTTCAACCGGGGCGTCAGCGATGCAAATGCGTGGCGGAACCTCAGCTTTGGTACCGGTTTCTGCGGACTACAGCGTTCGGCAGGCGTTGCCGGGTCAGGGCATGTCGAAGGTGGGGTGGCCTCAGACGCTGTTTGAGGCTGCAATTCAGTCGCTGGTCGACGCCAACAGATTTGGCAGCGTCGCCATTGGTGCTTGCGGGGTGGACAGTCAGCCCGAGCTGTTGCATTCTGTCGCAGCCAGAAATCCTGCTGAGCCTGCGTTCTCAACGGCTTTTATGGCGGGTCATCCCCCAGACCGTCGCGTACAGCTTGATAAAGTGACGACGCAGCGGTCTCCGACATCGACGAACGTGCACCGCAGTCAGCGAGCCCGTTCCGCCAGGAGACTTGCAATGACCCGAACGACTCCCCAAGCGTTGTCGCCCGACTCGCACAACGCCGGTGCTGCGCCTGAAGACGCTGACACCGAATGCTGGTCAGAGGTTCACCGGCTTCCGTTCAATACCGACTCGCCGACGTGGCTGCAGGAACGGCTGGCACGTCCGGCCGCCGAAGAACGGATGAGTCGCCTCGTCAAAACGCTCGAAGCCGAGGTGATTCCGCGGCTCGTCGAGGCCCATCGAGCCATGACCATGAGCGAAATGCTCCCTGCTGCCTGCCTGTGTCCACCGCCCACCGCGGCCGATGTCGAGGCGTTCGTCCAACTGGTGCTGCGGCGTGAGGATCTGCCGATCTCGAAATGCATCGAATCGCTGCGCGAACAGGGCATGTCTGTCGGAGTGCTGTTCCTGGAACTGCTGGCGCCGGCGGCTAAGCACCTGGGTTACCTTTGGGAGGAGGATCGATGTGACTTCACCGACGTCACCATCGCCCTGGGCCGGCTGCAGCACCTTTTGCAAGAGATCAGTCCGTCGTTTGGTACCGAGGTTGAGTTTCCGGCGAGCGCGCGCCGCGCGCTGCTGGTGCCGGCGCCCGGGGAGCAGCACACCTTCGGCCTGTCGATGGTCGCTGAATTCTTCATGCATGCGGGCTGGGAAGTCGCCGGCGGGCAGGGTGCCTACCGTGATGAGGCCGTCGACATGGTGCGACGCGAGTGGTTTGACGTGATCGGGTTTTCGGTGGGGAGCGATGCCCGGCTCGATTGGTTGACGACCTGCATCGCCTCGGTGCGGCAGATGTCGCGCAATCGGGAGATCGGTATTCTTGTGGGGGGGCCGATCTTCACGCTCAACCCTGAGTTCGTGGCGATCGTCGGTGCCGACGCGACCAGCAAGGACGGCAAGCACGCACCGATTGCCGCCGAGGCCTTGATCGTCAATCGAGTCCGTTGCCGCTGATAAGCTCAGGGTTTTCCTAGACTTTGCCTCATGAGCTTTGCCCGCTTGACCTGCCATGGTGAAACGCAATGATCGCGTTTGCGCAGCCTTCTCGGTCCTTGGGGCACTTGACGGTCGATTCGGTTGGCAAACTCATTGCCGCTGCGGCCGACGTCTCTTTGGTCGTCGACGCCAATGGCGTGATCTGCGATATGGCATTTGGCAGTGACAGCCTGAAGAACCTGGGTTACGACCGCTGGATCGGACAGCCCTGGATCCAGACTGTCACTAAGGAGAGCCGGCCGAAGATCGAAGCCCTGCTGCGTGATGCCGACTCCCAGGCCACGCCACGCTGGCGGCAGGTCAACCATCCTTCAGACTCGGGCGCGGATCTTCCGCTGTCGTATTGCGCGGTCAAGGTCGACAGCGATCCCTCTGCCGAACTGTCGGGGCGCTCGGTGGTCTATGGGCGCGACCTGCGGGCGATGGCGGCGATGCAGCAGAGCCTGGTGGATGCACAGCAAGCCTCGCTGCATGAACACTGGCGATTGCGCGATGCGCAATCGCGCTACCGGCACCTGTTCCAGGGTTCGAACGAAGGCATGCTGATCATCGACAGCGTCACCCAGAAAGTCACCGAGGCCAATCCGGCGGCTCATGCGCTGCTCGCCGATGTGTCGCGCAAGCTGGTCGGTTCGTCTTTCCCTCTGGGCCTCGACGAACGCGGTGCCGATGCGGTGCAGAGCATGCTGGGCGCCTTGCGTGCGACCGGCAAGGCCGACGATATTCGCGTGCATCTGGCCGACGGGGGCGACGAATTGTCGGTTGCCGGCTCGATGTTCCGTCAGGAAACAGGCTCGATGCTGGTGTTGCGCCTATCGCGGATGGCGTCCGACGCTATGGTGCTGTCCGCGCCCGGCGCCCATTCGATGCTGATCAAGCTGATGCAGATCTCGCCCGACTGCGTGGTGATCACCGACCTCAATGGTGGGATCGTTTCAGCCAATGAATCCTTCATCCAACTGGTCCAGGTGCCTTCAGAAAAGCAGGTGCGTGGCGAATCACTGGGGCGCTGGCTCGGGCGCACCGGCGTTGAGCTGAATGTGCTGATCGCCACATTGCGGCAGCGCGGCTCGGTGCGGCTCTTCCCGACCACGCTGCGCAGTGACCAAGGCACGCCCAGCGACGTGGAAATCTCGGCTGCGATGGTGTCAGACGGCGAGCAGTCCTGCCTCGGCTTCACGATCCGCGACGTCAGTCGACGTCTGAACAACGACGCCCGTGCGGCCAAGGAGTTGCCGCGCTCGGTCGGTCAGCTCTCGGAATTGGTCGGGAGGGTGCCGATGAAAGACATCGTCGGCGAAACCACTGACCTGATCGAGCAGCTGTGCATTGAAGCTGCGCTCGAACTGACTCGCGACAACCGCGCGGCGGCGGCTGAGATGCTGGGCTTGTCGCGACAGAGCCTGTACGTCAAGCTGCGCCGTTATGGGCTGAGCGACCCGATCCCCGAAGGCGAAAAATAGGGTGGACCGTGGCGCGGTCGCCGTGTTGGTGCTGGTGGACATTGCACCCGGGTCCAGGGCGTGGGGTTACGGCCGGTTCGTCATCGGTCGCTTCGATCTCTACCGCGTGCCGGGATTGCGCTTCTTCAAGGTACTGGGCAGCGGCCATGAGTCGGGTTTCGGGCTGCGCCCCAGCCTGTCGCGCCAGGGCCTGTTCTGTGTGTTCGACGATGCGCCTGCAGCCGATGCATTTCTGGCCGACTCGTCGCTGGCGACGAGCTACCGCTCCCACGCGCGGGAATTTTTTGCGGTAAAGCTGAAAGCGTTCAGCTGCCGCGGCAGCTGGGCGGGCGTGAGCCTGCCAGTCAACGCGCAGGCGCCCACGCGCGGCCCGATCGCAGCGCTGACCCGCGCATCGATCCGCCTGCCGAAAGCCGCGGCTTTCTGGCGCCAGGCACCGCTGACCCAGCGTTCGCTTGATGGTGCACCCGGTTGCCTCTTCTCGGCGGGTGTCGGCGAGGCGCCGCTGTTGCGTCAGGCCACCTTCACGATGTGGGACAGCGTCACGCACATGGATGCCTATGCGCGCAGCGGCGCGCACCTGGAGGCCATCAAGGCAGCGCAGCGTCACGGCTATTTTTCCGAATCGATGTTCGTGCGCTTCGTGCCCAGTGATGCGCAGGGAACCTGGCTCGGGCGCCGCTATGGCTGAGTCCTTGCGCGAACACCGGGTGGTGGTGATTGGCGCTGGAGTTGCCGGCCTGGTCAGTGCGCTGTTGCTGGCGTGTCGCGGATTGCAGGTCACCTTGGTCGAGCGCGCCGACACGCCGGGCGGCAAGATGCGCCGGGTGATGGTCGACGGTGCCGGCATCGATTCCGGCCCGACGGTGTTCACGATGCGCTGGGTGTTCGAGCAGATCTTCGCGGCTGCCGGTTCGTCGCTGACCCAGCAGCTGCGTCTGCAGCCGCTGGGCGTGCTGGCGCGGCATGCCTGGAGCGCTGACGAACGCCTCGATCTTTATGCCGATGCCGACCGCTCCGCCGATGCGATCGGGCAATTCGCCGGGCCGAACGAGGCGCGTCGCTTCCTGCAGTTCTGCGCGCAGGCTCGCACCGTCTACGACACGCTCGAAGGCCCGTACATCCGCTCGCAGCGGCCGACGCTGTTCGGCATGGCGCGCGACCTGGGGCCGCGCGGCTTGGGCGTGCTGGCCGGACTTGGGCCGTTTGCATCGCTGTGGCGATCGCTGGCCAAACACTTTCACGATCCGCGGCTGCAGCAACTGTTCGGCCGCTATGCCACCTACTGCGGCTCGTCGCCGTTTGCTGCACCGGCCACGTTGATGCTGGTTGCGCAGGTCGAGATGGACGGCGTCTGGGCGGTCGACGGCGGCATGCTGGCTGTGGCCACCGCGCTGGCGGGGCTGGCCGAGCAGCGGGGCGCCGCGATCCGCTATGGGCAGGCCTGCGAGCAGGTGCTGGTGCGCAATGGGCGGGCCTGCGGTGTACGGCTTGCCGATGGCGAATGCCTGGACGCCGATTCGGTGGTGTTCAATGGTGATGCGGCGGCGCTGCCACTGGGTTTGCTGGGCGCGGACTGCACCCGTGCGGTGCCGCCGGTGCCCGCCGCAGGCCGGTCGTTGTCGGCGATGACCTGGTCGATCAACGCGCGCACCTCGGGCTTTCCGCTGGTGCGGCACAACGTGTTCTTCAATGCCGACTACGCGTCGGAATTCAGCGACATCTTCCAGCGCGGCCGCCTGCCGCGTGAAGGCACGGTCTATGTGTGCGCGCAGGACCGAGACGACAGCGGTAGCTTGCCAGCGCGCGACGGCGATCCAGACGGCAGCGGGTCGGAGCGGCTGCTGTGCCTTGTCAACGCGCCAGCGAACGGCGATTCAGCCCCTCTTGAACCCTCGGAGATCGAAGCATGCGAGCGGACCCACTTTGCGCTGATGCAGCGCAGCGGACTGAAGATAGACCGGCAGGTGCACAACACGGTGCTGACGACGCCCGGCGATTTCCATCGCCTGTTCCCGGCGACGGGCGGGGCGCTGTACGGCCAGGCGGCGAACGGCTGGATGGGGGTGTTCCAGCGGCCGGCGGCGGCGAGCCGGCTGCCCGGCCTGTACCTGGCGGGGGGCAGCGTGCACCCGGGGCCGGGCGTGCCAATGGCGGCGATGTCCGGGCGGCTGGCGGCCGAGACGCTGCTGGCGCACCTCGATTCGACCAGCCGGTCCCTCCAGGGGGCTATCTCTGGTGGTATGTCGACGCGGTCAGCGACGACGGGCAACATGCGCTGAGCATCATCGCCTTCGTTGGCAGCGTCTTTTCGCCTTATTACGCCTGGGCCCGCCGCAGCGGTGCTGCCGATCCCGAGAACCACTGCTCGATCAACGTGGCGCTCTACGGCAAGGCCGGCAAGCGCTGGACGATGACCGAGCGCAGCCGCGCCAGCATGACGCGTGATGCCAGCCGGTTCGCCGTCGGGCCGAGTCAGCTGCACTGGAACGGCCAGTGCCTGACGATCGACATCGACGAGATCACCGTGCCGATCCCGAAGCGCGTGCGCGGCCAGGTGCGTGTCTATCCGAAAGGACTGTGCCGTTTCGTCGCGCCGCTCGACGATGGCGGTCTGCACCGCTGGGGGCCGATTGCGCCGTGCTCACGGGTCGAGGTGGAATTCGATGCGCCAGCCATGGGTTGGTCCGGCCACGCTTATCTTGATTCGAACGAAGGTGATGAGCCGATCGACCGGCCGTTCGCTGAATGGGACTGGTCGCGTGCGCCGCTGAAAGATGGCAGCACCGGCGTGATCTACGACGTGCGCCAGAAGCAGGGCGGCGACCGGGTGATCGCGGTGCGCTTCCAGCCTTCGGGAGACTTCGAGCATTTCACACCGCCCGAGCGCCAGCCCCTGCCGCGCACCGCCTGGCGCATCGGCCGCACGATGCGCACCGAGGCGCATCAGCCCGCGGTCGTCATGCAGACGCTGGAAGACACGCCGTTCTACGTGCGCTCGGTGCTGTCGTCGGGGCTGCTTGGCGAGGCCGTGGCCTCGGTGCACGAGACGCTGAACGTGCCGCGTCTGGTGTCCGCCGCCGTGCAGCTGATGTTGCCGTGGCGCATGCCGCGGGTGCGCTGACGCTGCGTGTCAGCGCGCTTGGCCCACGCCGTCAGCCGCTGAAGACCGAGGGCAGATGGCGCCCCACACCAACGAAGGAGTTGCTCGCGAGCTGACGTTCTTCGAGGCGCTCGAACAGGCCGATCGTCCACAACATGCGTTCGTCGAATCGTGGCTTGCGAGGCTGGGTTTCTGATGCCCGAGCTGTGTCAGCTGCTTGTGCGGTTTGCGTGGCGACTGACGGCGTGGCCACCACATCGACCAGGTACTGGATCGCCGGCACCGGGGCCGGATCGGTGATGTCTGCACCTTGGCGTCGCGCCGGTGACATTGCCGCGGCACCGAAGGCCACCGCCATCAATCCGAGCTTGCGCTGCGATGACACGCACGCGCGTCGCGACATGGAATCGAAGCCCGCCCGCGCGACCTCTCGGCCGATGTCCGCATAGACCAGGCGTGCCGCCTGAATCGCCGGCCGGCAATCACGCGGCAGTGCTGGAATGCCAAGCGCCGCGCGTTCGTACAGGGTGTCGGCTTCGGCCAGCAGTCGCGACACCACCGAGCCCAAGGCTGGGCTGAAGCTCGGTGCGCACAGCCATTCGTCGGGGTCGATCCCGGCCTCGCGCATCCAGTCGCGCGGCAGGTACAGGCGTCCGTTGCGTGCGTCTTCGCCGACATCACGAGCGATGTTGGTCAGCTGCATCGCCAAGCCCAGCTCGCAAGCCCGCGCTTGCGCCTGCGGGCTGCGCACGCCCATGATGATGGCCATCATCGAGCCGACGGTCCCCGCGACGCGGGCGCCGTAGTCGTGCAACTGCGCGATGCTGTCGTAGCGGCGCGATTGCAGATCCCACTCGAAACCCTCCAACAGGGCATCGAGCAACGCCTTTGGAATGTTGAACTGCGCCACCACGGCCGACAAGGCCCGATCCGCCGGCACCGGCGACGGGCAGCCGTCATAGATGCGCTGCAGGCGCTGCTGCAGGTGATGCAGCGCACCCATCGGCCCGCCATGCAGGTGGCTTTCGAGGTCGATGGTGTCGTCGGCCAGCCGGCAGAAGGCATACAGCGCGGTGGCCGGTGCCCGCACCCGGCCGGGCAGCACCAGCGACGCGGCGAAGAAGCTCTTCGATCCGGTGCGCATCAGCGACTCGCAGTCGTGCAGATCCATGCTGTGCCGGCTGTCGGCGCTGGCACGGCGGCCGGAAACCAGGGTGAGCGATGGGGCCGGCAGGTTATCGCCGGGGCGATCGGCCAAGGCTTGTTGGGGCTGCATGAGGCTCCTTGTGGTTTTTGCGTCGGTCGGATCAGGCCGGGGCCAGGATCGTGGTGTCTGGTGAGGCGAACGAGGCGACATCCGGCACCACCGATTCGAGCGCCTTGGCCGAGGCCAGCACGCCGGGCACGCCCGCACCGGGGTGGGTGCTGGCGCCGACCATGAACAGGCCAGCGATGTCTTCGCTGCGGTTGTGCGGGCGAAACCAGGCACTTTGCAGCAGCACAGGCTCCAGCCCGAATGCAGCGCCCTTGAAGGACAGCAGCCGGTCGTGGAAGTCCTGCGGCGTGGTGATGCGCGAGGTGGCGATGTGCTTCTGGAAGCCCGGCATCACCTTGCGATCGAGCGCGTCGGCAATTGCCTGCCGATAAGGCTCTGCTTTGGCCTGCCAGTCGGTGCCGCTGTCCAGGTGCGGCACCGGCGCCAGCACGTAGAATGCATCGCAGCCGGGCGGTGCCATCGACGGATCGGAGGCGGTCGGGCGGTGCAGGTACAGGCTGAAGTCCTCGGCCAGCACATGTTTCTTGAAGATGTCGTTGAGCAGTTCGCGGTAGCGCGGACCCAGAACCATCATGTGGTGCGGCACGTCGGGATACTGCCGATCGGTACCAAAGTACCAGACGAACAGGCTCATCGAGTAGCGGCCCTTGTCGATCTTGCGGTCGCTCCAGTGGCGGCGGAATTCCGGGCGGATCAGGTGTTTATAGGTCCATGCCGTGTCGGCGTTCGACACCACGATGTCGGCCGACAGGTGCTCGCCGCTGGCCAGCGTGACGCCGGTGGCCCGTGGCTGGCCGCCCGGTATTGGCACGCAGGTGATCTCCCGCACCTCGGCGTTCAGCCGCACGCGTGCCCCGCTGCCTTCCAGCAGGCCGACCAGTCCCTGAACCAAGGCCCCGGTGCCGCCCATCGCCCAGTGCACGCCAAATTTGCGCTCAAGTGCGGTGATCAGGCTGTAGACGCAGGTGCAGGCGAACGGATTCCCACCGATCAGCAGCGGATGGAAGCTGAACACGATGCGCAGCTTCGGGTCGCGCAGATGCTTGGCTGTCATCGCGTACAGCGACTGCCATGCGCGCATTTTCATCATCGACGGCACGGCCGCCAGCAGGTCGCCGACGGTGTCGAATGCCACGGTGGCCAGTTCCTCAAAGCCCAGCTTGTAGCAGCGGTCGGACTCGGCCATGAAGCCGTCGAAACCGGCCAGGTCCGACGGTGCGAAGCGGGCGACTTCGGCGCGCATCGTGGCCAAGTCACCGCTGTAGTCGAAGTAAGTGCCATCGTCGAACTGAATGCGATAGAACGGGTCCAGTGGGCGCAACTCGACGTCGTCGGACATTTTGCGCCCGCAAAGCGCCCACAACTCCTCCAGCATGAAGGGCACGGTGATGATGGTCGGCCCGGCGTCGAAGGTGTAGCCGTCCTGTCGGTGAACGTAGGCGCGGCCGCCGGGCGCATCGAGCTTTTCCAGCACCGTCACCTGGTAGCCGCGAGCACGCAGGCGGATGGCCGCGGCCAGGCCGCCGAAGCCGCTGCCGATCACCAGGGCCGTGGGCGCTGCGTCAGCACGACCTGCCGATTCAGCATCGGAAGGGGAGGAAAAACCGTGTTCAAAGAAAGTGCCGGGCTTCATCGGTCGTATGACCCTCTGAGTACTGCATGGCCAGTGTCTTCACGATGGTCGACAACCGCAATAAGTGTAAGTTTAGATTGACACTCGCAAGTGTCAATCCCAAAATGATCCGCATGCCGTCCCGTACCCTGCCTGTTCCCTCATCGGTGCCTGCGTGGCCTGTCGTCGCTGAACTGCTGAAACCGATCACCTGGTTTCCGCCGATGTGGGCCTTCTGCTGCGGGGTGATTGCCTCCGGTGTGTCGCCCGATGGCCGCTGGTTCCTGATCGTCACCGGCGTGCTGCTCGCAGGCCCGCTCGTGTGCGCCAGCAGTCAGGCGGTCAACGACTGGTTCGATCGGCATGTCGATGCCATCAATGAGCCGAGCCGCCCGATCCCCTCGGGCCGCATGCCAGGTCGCTGGGGTCTTTACATCGCCGTCACCTGGACCGCGCTGTCGCTGGGCGTCGCCACCACGCTCGGAACCTGGGGCTTTGCTGCCGGCGCTGCCGGTCTGCTGCTGGCCTGGGCCTACAGCGCGCCGCCGCTGCGTCTGAAACAGAATGGCTGGTGGGGCAATGCTGCTTGCGGGCTGTGCTACGAGGGACTTGCCTGGGTGACCGGTGCGGCGGTGATGGCGGGCGGCGCGATGCCCGATGGCCGCACGCTGGCGCTGGCTGCGCTCTACAGCGCTGGCGCCCACGGCATCATGACGCTGAACGATTTCAAGGCGGTTGTAGGCGACAAGCGCATGGGCATCGCCTCGTTGCCGGTGCAGCTTGGCGTGCAGGGCGCGGCGCGCGCGGCCTGCCTGATCATGCTGGCGCCGCAGTTCGTCGTCGTGCTGCTGCTGATTTTCTGGGGCGCCCCGATTCATGCGATCACGGTGGGCGTGCTGATGCTGCTGCAAGCGCTGCTGATGGACTATTTCCTCGACAAGCCGATCGATCGCGCGCTGGTCTACAGCGGATTTGGCGTGCCCCTGTTTGTCGCGGGGATGATGGTCAGCGCATTCGCATTGCGCACCTTGGGTCAGGCGGCGACATGAGCCGGCAGTTCGGCTGGATCGGCATCGCCCGGCTCGGCCTGGTGCAGGCCTGCATGGGCGCGGTCGTGGTGCTGACCACCTCGACGTTGAACCGCATCATGGTGGTTGAACTGGCGCTGCCGGCCCTGCTGCCCGGCATCCTGGTGGCTTTTCACTACCTGATTCAGGTGGTGCGGCCGCGGATGGGGCATGGCTCTGACGTCGGCGGGCGCCGCACACCGTGGCTGATCGGCGGCATGGGCTCGCTCGCTATCGGCGGGGTGACGTCTGCGCTGGCGGTGGTGTGGATGGCGACGCAGCCCGCCGCGGGCATTGCGCTGGCGGTGGCCGGCTTCGGGCTGATCGGGTTGGGTGTCAGCGCCTGTGGCACCTCGTTGCTCGTGATGCTGGCCAAGCGGGTTCCCCCCGAACGGCGAGCTGCCGCCGCCACCATCGTCTGGATGATGATGATCGTCGGTTTCGCGGTCACGGCTGCCACGGCGGGCAAGCTGCTTGATCCCTATTCACCACAGCGCTTGCTGCTGGTCACCAGCGCCGTGTCCTTGTTGGCCTTCGTGATCACCACGCTCGCCTTGCGTGGCCTTGAAGGCGCCGCTGAGGCCGCATCGCCCGCGTCTGCCAACCCCGCTGCGCCGGCGTCCCCTGGCTTTGGCGTCGTTCTGTCCCAGGTGTGGGCCGAACCCACGGCGCGCCGCTTCACGATCTTCGTCTTCGTCTCGATGCTGGCCTACAGCTCGCAGGACCTGATCCTCGAACCCTTCGCCGGATCAGTGTTCGGCTACACGCCGGGCGAGTCGACGCAGTTGTCGGGCGTGCAGCACGGTGGAGTGTTGCTGGGCATGGTGCTGGTCGCGGTCGCTGGCAGCGGCGTGCTGGGCCGCTGGATGGCGCGACTGGCCGGGCGGCGCGCCGAAACGGGCGGTGCTGCTGTCGGCCGCGCGGCGTCGCTGCGCGCCTGGACGGTCGGTGGCTGCCTGGCTTCGGCGCTCGCGTTGGCCGGTTTGGTGATGGCTGGCCTCAGCAACGGGGCTTGGCCGTTCAAGGCGACGGTATTTCTGTTGGGCGTCTCGAACGGCGCGTTCTCGATTGCCGCGATCGGTTCGATGATGAGTCTAGCCAGCGAGGGCCGTGAATCCCGCGAGGGCGTGCGCATGGGCCTGTGGGGCGCCGCGCAGGCGGTGGCGTTTGGCCTCGGTGGTCTGGTCGGCACCGGCGCCAGTGACCTGGCACGCTGGTGGTTTGGTGCGCCCGGCGTGGCGTATTCCGCCGTGTTCGCTTTCGAGGCCGCTCTGTTCGTGCTGGCCGCCTGGCTTGCGCTGCGCGCTGCCAGCGATGCGTCGGCGGTGCCGACGGCTCGCGATATCCCTTACGAGGCACCGCGTCGCGGTGCCACCTTGGTCTCGACACCGCGCCTGTCGGTTCGAGATCCCCAAGCCGGTGACGCCCCTGTCGCCATCATCAAGTCGAGTTGAACGCGAGGTGAATGACATGAGCACGCCCGAAATTTTCGATGTTGTCGTCGTCGGTGGTGGCCCTGCAGGCGCGACTGCAGCCCACGATCTGGCGCGGCAGGGCCGGTCGGTGCTGCTGCTCGACCGGGTCGGGCGCATCAAGCCCTGCGGCGGGGCGATCCCGCCGCGCCTGATCAAGGACTTTGCGATCCCCGATGAACTGCTGGTCGCCAAGGCCCGCTCGGCGCGCATGATCTCGCCGAAGGACAAGCGGGTCGACATCCCGATCGAAGACGGCTTCGTCGGCATGGTCGATCGTGACGTGTTCGACGAGTGGCTGCGCGAGCGCGCGGCGGCCAGTGGCGCGGTGCGGCGCAGCGGCACCTTCGACAAGCTGACGCGCGACGACGATGGCGTCAGCGTGGTTCATTACACCGCGCGCGAGGGCCGCGAACGCCGCAGCGCGAAGCCGGGCGAACTGACCGAAGGCGTGCCGACCAGCGTGCGTGCGCGGGCGGTGATCGGCGCCGATGGTGCGCGTTCCAAGGTTGCCAGCCAGGCTGTGCCCGGCGCTGAAGACACCCAGTATGTGTTCGCGTACCACGAGATCGTCCGCGCGCCCGAGGTCAAGCCTGCGGGCTACGATGGCTCGCGCTGCGACGTGATCTACCGAGGCTCGATATCGCCCGATTTCTACGGCTGGGTGTTCCCGCACGGCGACACGCTGAGCATCGGCACCGGCAGCGCGGACAAGGGCTTCTCGCTGCGTGGCGCGGTCGGCACCTTGCGCGAAGCAGCGGGCCTGGGTGACACCGAAACGCTGCGGCGTGAAGGTGCGCCGCTGCCGATGAAACCACTGAAACGCTGGGACAACGGCCGTGATGTGGTGGTCGCAGGCGATGCCGCCGGTGTCGTCGCACCAGCGTCGGGCGAGGGCATTTACTACGCCATGGTTGGCGGGCGGCTCGCCGCCGAGTCGGTCGATACCTTGCTGCGCACCGGTGACGTCAAGTCACTCAAACTTGCACGCAAGCGCTTCATGAAGGCCCACGGCACAGTGTTTCGCGTGCTGGGCATCATGCAATGGTTCTGGTATGCGACCGACAAGCGGCGCGAGAGCTTCGTCAAGATCTGCGAAGACAAGGACGTTCAGCAACTCACCTTCGAGTCGTACATGAACAAGGAACTGGCGCGCAAGAAGCCGATGGCCCATGTGCGCATCTTCCTCAAGGACATGGCACACCTGATGGGCTTCGCGCGCGCTTGATGTGTGCCTGTCGGTGGTGAGCGATTGGCTTTCGCCCCAGGGGCTCATCACCATCGTGATCGGCTTCACCCTGCTCGAAGGTGTCGCGCTGTGGATCTACCGGCTGCGCACCGGCAAGGGTGTGCCGGCGAAGGACTTTGTCGCCAACTGGGTGTCCGGGCTGTGCCTGATGTTCGCACTGCGCAGCGCGCTTGCCGACGCATGGTGGGCATGGGTCGCGATGTGGTTGCTCGCCTCCGGAGTGATCCACGGCAGCGACCTGTGGTCGCGCTGGCAACGCTGAGGCCGAGTGCTTGTCGTGCGGCGCCAAGCGCCCGCTACGAGCACAGCGCGGGTCTGCCGAAGCCGAACCCGCGCCGTGCCTACCCGCGATGAATCAAACTGCCTTCGGTGCGTAGGCGCTGCACCAACCCTTGGCGGACACCTGCTTGCCGGCGAACAGCGGACACCCACCCGCGGCATCCGTTGCCTTGCCCTGGAACAAGGCGCAGTTGCCGCAGTGTTGGGCGGCCGTGTGTGCCGGGTACTTCTTCGTATCGACCTTGGTCGCGTCTGCCTTGTAGCCGAGCGAGACGGCATTGGCGTCGGTCTCGGCGACCATCGGGGCGCCCTGCGCCATGGCCTGCGAGGCAGCGATGGCGCTGCCTCCGACGACGACGTGCAACATGAAGGTGCGGCGATTGGTGATGCTCATGGGGAATCTCCGTTGTTGGGAATCTAAATAACGTCCGACAACGCCATCGGATGACAAATTCTTGCACGAAGGTGACTCCCGAGTCTTTTGGTGAACTACGGCGTTCGCCCGTCTGAACGCCGGCTCAGCACGGGTAAATCCGTTGAAGCGGCGGCGAGTCAGGCTCCTACAATTTTGTTGCACTTGCACAATTGATGGACATAAAACCTCAGATGGCATCCACCCGACGACCTGCCCAGCCGAAGCATGCCGACAGCCAAGACGCGGCGACGAACGCCGATGCAGTCGAAGCCAGGGTGCTGAAGAAATATCCGAACCGCCGCCTCTACGACACAACAGCCAGCAGCTACATCACGCTGGCCGATGTAAAGAAGATGGTGATGTCGGGAGAAAGCTTCGTCGTGCGCGATGCCAAGACCTCGGAAGACCTGACGCGCAGCATCCTGCTGCAGATCATTTTGGAAGAGGAAAGCGGTGGCGTGCCGATGTTCTCCAGCCAGATGCTGGCGCAGATCATCCGCTTCTACGGCCACGCCATGCAGGGCATGATGGGCTCTTACCTTGAAACAAACCTGCAGACCTTCACCGAGATTCAGGGTCGGCTCGCCGACCCGGCGCTGGGCCTGTACGACACCGCCGCCCACACCCCCGAGCTGTGGACCCAGTTCCTCAACGGCCAGGCGCCCGCGGTGCAGGGCTTGATGAGCACCTACCTCGAGCAGTCGAAATCGATGTTCACCCAGATGCAGGAACAGATGGCCAAACAGGCCGGCACGCTGTTCCCCGGTGTGCCCGGGTTCCCGCCAAAACGCTGACACGTAGCCCTCGCCCGGCCCGCTCAGGCTTTGAGGCGAAAATGCGCGGATGACCTCCAACGCCAGCACTGCCGAACGCCCGAACACCACCGGCAAAGGTGCCCCGAGAATCGGCTTTGTTTCGCTCGGTTGTCCGAAGGCGTTGACCGATTCGGAACTGATCCTCACGCAGCTGCGCGCCGAGGGCTACGACACCTCGAAAACCTTCGCCGGCGCCGATCTGGTGATCGTCAACACCTGCGGCTTCATCGACGATGCGGTCAAGGAAAGCCTGGACACCATCGGCCAGGCGCTGGCAGAAAACGGCAAGGTCATCGTCACTGGCTGCCTTGGTGCGATGGCGGGCGAGGCCGGCGGCAACCTGGTGCGCCAGATGCACCCGAGCGTGCTGGCCGTCACCGGCCCGCACGCCACCAGCGAGGTGATGGACGCGGTGCACCGCCATGCGCCCAAGATCCATGATCCGTTCACCGACCTCGTGCCCGCCACGTCCGCTTCCAACGGCATCGGTGTCAAGCTGACGCCGCGTCACTACGCGTACCTGAAGATCAGCGAAGGCTGCAACCACCGCTGCACCTTCTGCATCATCCCGAGCATGCGTGGCGACCTGGTGTCGCGGCCGATCGGCGATGTGCTCGGCGAGGCGCAGCGCTTGTTCGCCTCCGGCGTCAGGGAACTGCTGGTGATCAGCCAGGACACCAGTGCCTACGGTGTCGATGTCAAGTACCGCACCGGTTTCTGGGACGGCAGGCCGGTGAAGACGCGCATGCTCGATCTGTGCCAACAACTGGGAGAGCTCGCGGCACCGCATGGCGCCTGGGTGCGGCTGCACTATGTCTACCCGTACCCGCATGTCGACGAGGTGCTGCCACTGATGGCGCAGGGCCTGGTGCTGCCATACCTCGACGTGCCGCTGCAGCATTCGCACCCCGATGTGCTCAAGCGGATGAAGCGCCCGGCCAGCGGCGAGCGCAACCTCGAACGCATCCAGCGTTGGCGCGAGGTGTGCCCCGAGATCGTGATTCGCAGCACCTTCATTGCTGGCTTTCCCGGAGAGACCGAGGCCGAATTCGATCACCTGCTCGATTTCATGCGTGCCGCCGAGATCGACCGTGCCGGCTGTTTCGCCTATTCGCCAGTGGCTGGCGCGGCGGCCAACGAACTGCCCGGCGCGCTGCCTGCCGCGCTGCGCGAGGAGCGCCGCGCGCGCTTCATGGAAGTCGCCGAAGCGGTGTCTGCCGCCAAGCTGGCGCGCCGCGTCGGTGCGACGATGCAGGTGCTGGTCGATGCCGCGCCAGCGCTCGGCCGCCGTGGTGGCACAGGCCGCAGCTATGCCGATGCACCGGAGATCGATGGCGTGGTGAAGCTGCTGCCGCCCGAGAAGGCATCGAAGACCCTCAAGGTCGGTGAATTCACCCGCGCACGCATCGTCGGCACGCAGGGCCACGACCTGATTGCACTGCCGGTCTGATCATGGCCGACGCCAAGGATGACGCCGCGACCGCGCTGATCCACCACGGCTACACGCCGCCGAGCGGTTTCGCAGCCGTGCAGCCGCCGGTGCACAAGGCCTCGACCGTCATCTTCGCCAACACGCAGGCGCTGCACGCCCGCCAGTGGAAAGACAAGACCGGCTACACCTACGGCCTGCACGGCACGCCGACCACCTTCACACTGGAAGAGCGCATCGCCACGCTCGAAGGCGGGCTGCAGACGCTGCTGTTGCCCAGCGGTCTGGCGGCGATCGCGCTGGTCGACATGGCACTGCTGCGCGCCGGTGACGAGGTGCTGATCCCCGACAACGCCTATGGCCCGAGCAAAGAGTTGGCGCGCGGCGAACTCGCGCGCTGGGGCATCACGCACCGCTTCTATGACGCGATGGATCCGGCGTCATTGGCCGCAGCGCTGAGCCCGGCGACGAAGCTGGTGTGGCTCGAAGCCCCTGGTTCGGTGACGATGGAGTTCCCCGATCTGCCGGCGCTAATCCGCCTGGTGCGCGCGCAGGGCGCGTTGGTTGCGCTCGACAACACCTGGGGCGCTGGTATCGCGTTCAATGCGTTCGAGCCCGGGCTCGGTGTGGACATCTCGGTGCAGGCACTGACCAAGTACCCGTCGGGTGGCGCCGACGTGATGATGGGGTCAGCCACCACGCGCGACGAACAGCTGCATCTGCAGCTGAAGGCCACGCACATGCGCATGGGCTGGGGCATCGGTGGCAACGATGCCGAGCTGCTGCTGCGCTCGCTGCCGACGCTGCCCTTGCGCTATCAGGCGCAAGACGCTGCAGGCCGCCGCTTGGCGGCGTGGTGGAGTGCGCGTTCCGAAGTCACGCAGGTGCTGCATCCGGCGCTGGTCGGGTCCCCGGGGCACGCTGCCTGGCAGCGACTGTGCAGTGCGTCGGCCGGGCTGTTCTCGGTGGTCTTCGACGCGCGCTACAACGCCGCACAAGTGCATGCCTTCGTCGACGCACTGAAGTTGTTCAAGATCGGCTATTCCTGGGCCGGGCCGGTCAGCCTGGTCGTGCCCTACCAGCTAAGTGCGATGCGGGCCCGACCGGCGTGGACCGGCATGCTGGTGCGCTTTTCGGTCGGGTTGGAATCGGTCGCCGACCTGATCGCGGACTGCGAACAGGCGCTGTCGGTACTTGCATGAGCATGCGTCATGCACAACGGCTACCGCTGATCGATTTGCTGAAGGTGATCGCGTCGCAGCTGATCGTGCTGCATCACCTCGCGTTCTACGGCCCGATGGCCGACCGTGCGGCGCCGCTGCTGCCGCGGGTGATGGACTGGCTGGCCGATCCTGCGCGCATGGTGGTGCAGGTTTTCCTGGTGGTGGGCGGTTACCTGGCTGCGCTGAGCCTGGCGCCGGAGGGTCGTGTGCGCACGCCGCAGCGCGTGCGTTCGCGCCTGTTCGAGCGCTATCTGCGCCTGGCCCTGCCACTGGCGCTGGCCCTGCTGCTGGCAATTGCCGCGGCGGCGCTGGCGCGCAGCTGGATGGCACACCCCTCGGTGCCGCTGGCGCCACGCCCGATGCAGTTTTTCTGGCATCTGTTGCTGGCTCAGGACCTGATCGGTGAAGAAGCGCTGTCGGCCGGCATCTGGTACGTCTCGATCGATCTGCAGCTGTACGCGGCACTGCTGCTGTGGCTGGCGCTGGTGGCGGCGGTGTTGAAGGGCTCGGATGCCGTGCGCCGCGCTTTGCCTTGGGGCGTAGTGGCGGCCGTGGCGTGGTCGGCGGTGTGCGTGAACCGGGACTCGACCTGGGACGTCTGCGCACCGTATTTCTTCGCAGCGCACGGCCTGGGCGCACTGGCTGCGTGGGCGCGCGGTGGCCGCTCGGCGCGCGTGGCGTTCGCGCTGGCGCTGCTCAGTGCGTTGTTCGGTTTGTGGCTGGAATGGCGCGGGCGGCTGGCGCTGGCGACGGCGCTGGCAGTGCTGCTGTGGGCTGCGCATGCCATCCGCGGCCGGCTGGTTGCGCGGCCTTACTCTGCGCGTGCGGTGGTGCTCGACGCGCTGCGCTACCTGGGCCAGATCAGCTACGCGACCTTCCTGGTGCACTTCCCGGTCTGCCTGGTGGTCAATGCGGTGTTCACCGCGTTTGTGCCACCACTGGCCTGGTTGCAGGCCATCGGGGTGCTGCTGGCCTGGGGCGGCAGCGTCGCCGCCGGCGCACTGTTCCACCATGTGGCCGAGGCACCGTTGATGAGGCTGGTGTCGCGCTGCAAAGCGGTGGGCTGGGGCCTGCGTCGGCGGCGGCAGGGTACGGTGTCGGGCTGAGGCTTTTTGCGTGCCGCGAAAAAGCTTCAGTTTTTTTGGGCCTCAAGGCTCACGCCTTCGATGACACCTTGTGTCTCATCAGTCGGCCCTTCTCACGATCCCAATCTCGCTTCTTTTCGGTGTCGCGCTTGTCGTGCTCGGCCTTGCCCTTGGCCAGCGCGATCTCTGCCTTCACCAGGCCACCCTTGTAGTGCAGGTTCAGCGTCACCAGTGTGAAGCCCTTCTGCTCGACCTTGCCGACCAGCCGCTTGATCTCTTCCTTGTGCATCAGGAGCTTTTTTGTGCGGTCGGCTTCGGGGCTGATGTGGGTCGAGGCGCTGCGCAACGCATTGATGCGGCAGCCGATCAAAAACAACTCGCCATCCCGGATCACGACATAGCCATCGGTCAGTTGGACCTGGCCGGCGCGTATCGCCTTGATCTCCCAGCCCTGCAGCATCATGCCGGCTTCGTAGCGTTCTTCGATGTGGTAATCGAACCGCGCGCGACGGTTCTCGGCAATAGACATGAGCGGGTAATCGCGCGGGAGACGCGTCCATAGAATGGTGGCATTGTATGAAGCACGTCAAAAAGTCAGTGCTGCTGTGGTACTCGCCGCACGAGATGTACGAGTTGGTCACCGCAGTGGCCGACTATCCGAAGTTCCTGCCCTGGTGCGCCCGCGCCGAGGTGCTCGAAAACACCGACACCACGATGACCGCGCGGCTGCATCTGGCCATCGCCGGCATCCGCCACGCCTTCACCACCCGCAACGAACACGACACCGACCGCGCGGTTCGGCTGACGTTGGTCGATGGCCCGTTCTCGGCGCTGGAAGGCCAGTGGTTGTTTCAGCCGGTGGGCTTGGAAACCCAGGCCTGCAGGATCGAGTTCGAGTTGCGCTACGCCTTTGCCAGCGTGGCGCTGGAAGCGGTGGTCAGCCCGGTGTTCGACCGCATTGCCAGCACCTTCGTCGATTCCTTCGTCAAGCGCGCTGCGCAGGTCTATGGCGACCGCTGAGCACGCTGCTTTCATCTCGGTGGCGGTGGTAACCAGTCCGGCCGCGGGGCAGCTCCAGCAGATCGACCTGCAACTCCCGCCCGGCGCTTCGGTGCGCGATGCCCTGCTGCGCAGCGGGCTGTGTCCGAAGACGGACGGCGTCGCGTTGAAGGTCGGCGTGTGGGGGCAGCTCAGGGCGCTCGACCATGTCCTGCGCGATCGGGATCGGGTCGAGGTCTACCGCCCCTTGCAGATCGACCCGAAAGAAGCCCGTCGTCTGCGGCATCGCCAGCAGCGCCCCAAGAAGCGCTGAGCGTTCGGACGCCGCAGCGTGCTTTGAGCGCGTTACTTGCAGTCGGCGCTGATCGTTTCCCGGTTGCGGGCTGCTTCTTCCGCGCGCCCCTTGTCGTCGAGAAATTCGCGTTCGCCTTTTTCATTGACACGAGCGACTCGCAGGCCCTCGTCGAGCCCGCGCAGCTGCAGGCGGGCGCGGTTGCAGTTGTCGGCCTTCTGTGCCGCCAGCTTGTCGGCTTCGGCCTTGGCTTTGGCGGCTTTTTCCTGTTCTTCCTTGCGCAGCTTGGTTTCGAGTTCAGGCTCCACGCCTTTCGCAGGCGCCAGCCCGGATGCCGCAGACGCTGCAGCCGACGCGGCCACCACGGGCAGGGCGCGCCGGTTCGCGGCGGCAGGCCGCTGCAGGATGCTCGCCTCAGGCACGCCTTGCGGCGGCGGCAGGTCGCTGTACTGAACCTGGTTGTTCTTGTCGCGCCACTTCCACTGCGCAAGCGCCGGTGTGCACAGGCTGGCGATGAGCACGGTTACGCAGATCGCGACGAACCCTGAACGCATGGTGGGAGCCCTTCAAGCCTGACTTGAGCAAAGTGTAACCGTGGTGCCGCCCCTGCTGCCCCCCGAGAAGCGCCAAAAGCGTGCGTCTGTTGCGGCATCCCTATAATTTCGTTTTGCGTCAGGAGCCCTTTCCATGCGCCTTCTTGGTAAAGCGCTCACCTTCGACGATGTGTTGTTGGTGCCAGCGTTCTCCCAGGTGTTGCCCCGCGACACCAGCCTCGCCACCCGGCTCTCCCGCAACATCGAGTTGAACCTGCCACTTGTGTCCGCCGCGATGGACACGGTGACCGAAGCCCGCCTCGCCATTGCCATTGCGCAAGAGGGCGGCATGGGCATCGTGCACAAGAACCTCAGCGTGAAGCAGCAAGCGGCCGAGGTGGCGCGGGTCAAGCGGTACGAGTCCGGCATCCTGCGTGACCCGATCACCGTCACCCCAGACACCCCCGTGCGCGATGTTGTTGAGCTGTCGCGTCAGCATGGCGTGTCGGGCTTTCCAGTACTTGAAGGCGCCCGGGTGGTGGGCATCGTCACCAACCGCGATCTGCGCTTCGAAACCCGTCTCGACGCGCCGGTGCGCGAGATCATGACGCCGCGCGAACGGCTGGTCACGGTGCAGGAAAGCGAGGGCACTCGGTAATGCGGCGGGCGCTGCGACCGCATTTGGAGAACGCTTCGAGACCGTGATTTCCACGCAAGACGAAACGGTCGTCCCGGCCTTGGCCATCGTTC
>JAYVEB010000057.1:0-5957 GCA_043749095.1 Burkholderiales bacterium
CGGGTTCGAGCAGCCCGAACGCGAGGCGGTTGATGTCCTTGTAGGCCCGCGCGGCTCGCTCGGCCTGTGCGGCGGTGGCCGCGAATTTCGGCGGGTCGAGCACGATGGCGTCGAAGCGACGACCCTGCTCGATCAAGCGGCGCAGCGTGGCGTTCACGTCCGCATCGACCGCGGTGTGGCGTGCGGCATCGAAGCCGTTCAGCGCCACATGCGCGCCGGCGCGTTCAAGGGCCGGGCCCGAGGAGTCGACGCTGGTCACTTCGGCCGCGCCACCGGCCAGCGCCGCGACGCTGAAGCCGCCGGTGTAGCTGTAGCAGTTCAGCACGCGCTGCGCGCCGAAGTGGCGCACGCTGTCGGCGAACAGTTTGCGGCTGTCGCGCTGGTCGAGGTAGTAGCCGGTCTTGTGGCCGCGCGCCACATCGACAGTCAGCTTCCAGCCGTGTTCGTGGATCGTGATCTCGGTGTCATCCGCATCGGTGGGCGCGCCGCGCAGCCAGCCGGTGACCGGCGCCAGGCCTTCGAGTTCGCGCACACTGGCATCACTTCGCTCATACAAACGTTCGAGGCCGGTGACCTTCAGCAGCGCGTCGGCGATCACGTCCTTCCAGCGTTCGACGCCGGCAGCGGTGAACTGCGCGCTCAGCGTGTCGCCGTAGCGATCAACGACCAGCCCCGGCAGGCCATCGGCCTCGCCGTGCACCAGCCGCATCGCGTCGCTTTCGATCGGCAAGCGCGCGCGCACCGCGACGGCACGGGCGATGCGGCGCTCGAAGAAGGCGGCATCGATGCGCTCGGCGGCGTCGAAGCTCCAGGCGCGCACGCGGATCGACGAGGCCGGGCTGTACGCGCCCCAGGCAAGGAACTCGCCGGCATGCGACTCGACGCGCACCGTCTCGCCCGCATCGGCGCGGCCGCCGGCGATTCTGCCTTCGAACACCCACGGGTGGCGTTTGCGCAGCGAGCGTTCCTTGCCGTCGCGCAGCCGGATGGTTTTCACTTGCGCTTGGCTCTGGGGTGCGCCGCGTCGTACACCTTGCTGAGGTGGCCGAAATCGAGCTTGGTGTAGACCTGCGTCGTCGTGATGTTGGCGTGACCCAGCAGCTCCTGCACCGCGCGCAGGTCGCCGCTGGACTGCAGCAGGTGCGAGGCGAACGAATGCCGCAGCATGTGCGGGTGCACATGGGTCGGCAGGCCGGCCTGCTGTGCTCTACGCTTCAGCCGCGAGCGCACCTGACCGGTGGTGATGCGGCTGCCGCGGTTGCTGACGAAGAGCGCCGGTTGATCGGGCGCGGCCATCTGCCCGCGCATCGACAGCCAAACGTGCAATGCCTTCAGCGCCGGCCCGCCAACGGGCACGCTGCGCGGCTTGTCGCCCTTGCCGCGCACATGCGCGGTCGCATCGGCGATGTCGATCCAGCCGATGGCCTGCGCGCCGGGCTGCGCGTCGAGCGCGACCAGCTCGGCCACGCGCAGGCCGCAGCCGTACAGCAGCTCGGTGATGCACTGGTCGCGCGCGGCCAGGGCTTCGCTGTGGCGGCGCTCGGTGATGTCGTCCTTGAACTCGGCCAGCGCCACCGCCTGATCGACCGCCAGCGCCTTCGGCAGCGGCTTCGCCACCCGCGGTGCGCGCACGCCCGCCACCGGGTTCTGCGCGACCAGCCCATCACGGCCCAGCCAGCGGTAGAAGCTGCGCCAGGCCGACAGCTCGATCGCGATGCTGCCCGGCGCCAGCCCCTGCGAATGCATCTGCCCGGCCCAGCGGCGCACATGGTGCGGCTGCACGTCGCGCAGCGGCATGGCGGCGGCTTCGGCGCAGCGTTGCAGGCGTTCGAAAGCCAGGCGGTACATCGTGCGCGTGCGCTCGGCGAGGCGCCGCTCAACCTGCAGGTGCTGCAGGTGGCGCACCAGATCGTCGTGCAGAACGTGAGCCGCTGGCGGGGCGGCTTCAGCGACAGGGGTGGTCATGTCGCCGCCATCGAGGTCGGTCACTCCGCCCGGATCAGTCGCGACAGGCCGGCGCTGGCGATCTCGCCGATGCGCATCAGGAATTCAGTGCCCATGTCGGCGGCGAAGCGTGTCGCGTCGGGCGAGCCCAGCACCAGCAGGCCGAAGGCGTCGGTGCTGGCGCCATGGCGCAGCGGGATCAGCGCCAGCGATGCGACGGTGTTGGCATCTTCGAGCCAGCCGGCTGCTTCGAAGCCGACGTTGGCGCCGCAGTACGGCAGCGTCAGGCTGGAGGCGAAGCTCTTCGCGTCGGCACTGACCTCGCGGGCGAATTCGCGCTCCGCTGACGTGGATGCCGGCTCGGCGGCCGCACCCCAGACGCGGATGCCGGCCTGCGGGATCAGGAACTGCTGCTTCAGCTCGCGCACCACCACCTCGGGCAGGTCGGCCGCGTCGACGGTCAGCATCAGCGCGCGGGTGTAGCGGTGCAGCCGGTCGGCGATGGCGACGTTTTCCTGGCCATGTCGGATCATTTCCATGATCTTCTGCTCCAGTCCTTTGTGCTTTTCGCGCAGCAGGTCCATTTGCCGCTCCTGCAGCGACACCGCACGCGTGCCGTGCGGGCTGCTGAGCTGGATCGAGCTCAGCAACTCGGCGTGCCGCTCGAAGAAGCCGGGCGTGTTCGCCAAGTAGTTGGCGATGTCGGCCTCGGTGATGCCTTGCACTCCGGTGGGGCTGCTCACGATGCGGTGCCCACGGTGGTTGGTTCAGTCGTGTAATTCACAGTTCGATCTCTCCTTGGAACACGGTTTCGGCCGGGCCGGTCATGAACACGTGGCTGGTCAGGCCGTCGCGGGCGCCTTGCCATTCGACCGTCAGCCGGCCGCCGCGCGCATCGACATCAACCACCGCATCGAGCAGCCCGAGGCGGATGCCCGCCACCACCGCCGCACAGGCGCCGGTGCCGCAGGCGAGCGTCTCGCCGGCGCCGCGCTCGAAAACCCGCAGCCGGATGTGGTCGCGCGCGACGATCTGCATAAAGCCGGCGTTGACGCGCTTCGGGAAGCTGGTGTGGTGCTCGATCAGCGGGCCCTGCGACTCGACCGGGGCGGCGTCGACATCATCGACGAGCTGCACCGCATGCGGGTTGCCCATCGACAGCACCGCCACCTGCACTGTGCGGCCCTTGATGTTCAGCGGCCACAGGTCGAACGTGGCGCCCTTGCGGTTGCCCTTGACCGGCACGTGATGTGGCCGCAGTCCGGCCGCATGGAAGGGCACGCGCGGCAAGTCGAACATCGGCGCGTTCATGTCGACGGTGACGCGGCCGTCGGGCTGCAGGTGCAGCTCCAGCAGAGTGTTGACGGTCTCGACGCGCAGCGTGGTCTTGCCGGACAGCCCCTGCTCGCGCACATAGCGCACGAAGCAGCGCGCGCCGTTGCCGCAGTGCTCGACCTCTTCACCGCTGTGATTGAAGATGCGGTAGCCGAAATCGACGCCGGGTGTGTCGCTGCGCGTGACCACCAGAATCTGGTCGGCACCGACACCGAAGCGCCGATCACCGAGCCGACGCATCTGTTCGGCACTGAGGTTCAGCGGCGTGCGGGTAGCGTCGAGTACAACGAAGTCATTGCCGGCGCCCTGCATCTTGGTGAACCGGAGTTTCATGGGCTGATTATCGTCGTCGAGGCTGCGAACGGCCCTGCGGGTCAGTACAGGCTGGGCTCGCCCAGCGGGCGGGTCTTGAAGCGCCGGTGCACCCACAGGTACTGCGCCGGGTTGCAGCGGATTTCGTCTTCGATCCAGCGGTTGATGGTGGCGGTGTCGGCCAGCGCGTCGTCGGTCGGAAAGTTCGTCCAGGGTTCCAGGAAGCGCACACGGTAGCCCTGGCCGCCAGGCAGCATCTCGGCGACGATCGGCTGCACCGTCATCCCCAGCAGCTGCGCCATCCGCGACGAGGTCAGCAGCGTGGCGGCCGGCACGCCGAAGAACGGCACGAAGGCGGAGTCCTTGCGGCCGAAGTCCATGTCCGGCAGGTTGAAGAACGCATCGCCTTCCTTGATCGCCCGCAGCAGCGGCTTGACGGTCTCGTGCCGGGAAAACAGGCGGTTCTTGCCGAAGCGGCCGCGGCCCCGATGCACGGCCGCGTCGAACACCGGATTGCTCTGCGACTGGTAAACAGTGCAGGCGGTGCGTGCCACCGTCAGCCGCATGGCAATCGCGGCCACATCGAGTGCCAGGAAATGCGGCACCAGCCACATCAGCGCGCCGGGGTGGGTGTCGGCGAAGTGCGGCTGGCCTTCGACATGGATCAGCCGCTTCAGGCGCTCGGCCGAGGCATGCCACAGCAGACCGCGTTCGAGCAGGCTGCGGCCCAGGAACTTGAAGTGTTCGATCGCCAGCGCCCGGCGTTCGGCCTCGGAGCGTTCCGGAAAACACAGCTCAAGGTTGCGCAAGGCGATGTGGCGCCGCGACCGGCCCAGCGCCCACAGCACGACACCGAGCCCGCGGCCCAAAGGCGCCAGCATGCCCAGCGGCAGCCAGTGCAGCAGCCACAGCAGCGCGAGAACCCCGCGCGTCAGCAGGTCGGTGAGCCAGCGCGTCAGCCAGGGCTTGTGCTTCCTTGATCGACCCGACGCGGATTTCACGCCCCCTCCCGGGAGGGGGTCGGCACCGCATGCGGCTTGCGGTAGCGGTGGTAGCCCCACAGGTACTGTTGCGGGCATTGCAGGATCAGGCGCTGCATCGCGCGGTTGATCACGGTGGCGGCAGCCACGTTGTCATCGGGCAGCGGTTCGCCGAGCTCGCTGACGCGCACGACATAGCCGGCGCCTTTGGGCAGCCGCTCGCCCCACACCAAAAGCAGCGCCGCGCCGGTCTGCTGCACCAGCCGCGCGGCCAGCGTCATCGTGTACGCAGGCCGGCCGAAGAACGGCGCCCACACGCCCAGACCTTCGGGCGGCACCTGATCGGGCAACAGACCGACCACCTCGCCGCGCTTCAGCGCCCGGATCATCTGGCGCACCCCGGCCAGCGTGGACGGCGCGGCTTCGAGCCCGGGCCGGCGCCGCGCGGCCTCGACCAGGTCGTGCAGCCAGGGCTGGCGCGCCGGGCGGTACAGCACTGTCATCGCGCCGCAGCGCTCGCTGTAGCGTTCGGCGTACGACTGGCCGATCGCATCGAAGCAGCCGAGGTGCGGTGTCAGCATCACCAGGCCGCGGCTGGCCGCTTGGGCCGCTTCGATCAGCTCGCCGCCTTGCCACTTCACCGGCATCGGCAGCGGTGCGCCTGGCGGGCGCAGCCACAGCGGCGGTAGCTCCATCATCATCCGACCGGTAGCAGCGATGCCGCCGCGCGCCTGCGCCCACGGCACACCGGCCCCGGTGGCGTTGGCGCGAAAGCGCTCGCGGTGGGTGGGCGAGATCAGGTAGTACAGCCAGCCCACCACCGCACCGACGGCCTGCAGCCAACGAAGCGGGAAACGCGCCAGAAAGCGCACACAGCCGGTCAGGAAAATCGCCAGGAAGCGGGTCATCGAATCGCTAGAATCGGTTCATCGCCGAGTTAAAGAACTACTTGCGGGGCGATTGCAGGGTGCCTCAAGACGTTTTGCATGTCTTTGGTGTCCTGCCGGGCACAAGCTCAACAAACCGCTAAAGCGTTCGCCAAACCTCCAGATGTGGGCCGGCAACGCAAGTTGCAACCAACCGGAGTTTAAGAGTGGCGAACGATTTCCTTTTCACATCCGAATCCGTCTCTGAAGGTCACCCCGACAAGGTGGCCGACCAGATCTCCGACGCGATTCTCGACGCGATCTTCAAGCAGGACCCGCGCAGCCGGGTGGCCGCCGAGACGCTGTGCAACACCGGCCTGGTGGTGCTGGCCGGTGAGATCACCACCAACGCGCATGTCGATTACATCCAGGTCGCGCGCGACACCATCAAGCGCATCGGCTACGACAACACCGAGTACGGCATCGACTACAAGGGCTGCGCGGTGATGGTCTGCTACGA
>JAYVEB010000058.1:0-5884 GCA_043749095.1 Burkholderiales bacterium
CGAGATGGAGGTGGTGCGCGACAAGGAGGACAACTGCATCATCGTCTGCGCGATCGAGAACCTCGACCCGATGGGCATCCACACCGGCGACTCGATCACCGTGGCGCCGGCCCAGACGCTCAGCGACAAGGAATACCAGCTGCTGCGCAACGCGTCGATTGCGATCCTGCGCGAGATCGGCGTCGACACCGGCGGCTCGAACGTGCAGTTCGCGATCAACCCGAAGGACGGCCGGATGGTTGTCATCGAGATGAATCCGCGCGTGTCACGCTCGTCGGCACTGGCTTCGAAAGCGACCGGTTTCCCGATCGCCAAGGTCGCTGCGAAGCTGGCCGTCGGCTACACGCTCTACGAGCTGCGCAACGACATCACCGGCGGCGCGACACCCGCCAGCTTCGAGCCCAGCATCGACTACGTGGTGACGAAGATCCCGCGTTTCGCGTTCGAGAAATTCCCAGCCGCCGACTCACACCTGACAACGCAGATGAAGTCGGTGGGTGAGGTGATGGCGATGGGTCGCACCTTCCAGGAAAGCTTCCAGAAGGCGCTGCGCGGGCTGGAAACCGGCATCGATGGTCTGAGCGAGCGCACGTCCTGCACACCCGCGGACCGCGACGAGATCGTCGAGGAGATTGGCGAGGCGGGGCCGGAGCGAATCCTCTACGTCGGTGATGCGTTCCGCATCGGCATGAGCCTGCAGGAGATTTTCGAGGAAACCGCGATCGACCCGTGGTTCCTGGCGCAGATCGAGCAGTTGATCCAGACCGAGCAGGCGCTGACCGGGCGCGCGCTGGACAGCTTGTCGAAGGACGAGCTGCGTTACCTGAAGCAAAAGGGATTCTCGGATCGGCGACTCGCCAAGCTGCTCGGCACGAACCAGCATCTGGTGCGCGAAGCGCGCTGGGCGGCGAATGTGCGCCCGGTGTTCAAGCGCGTCGACACCTGCGCGGCCGAGTTCGCGACACAGACCGCGTACCTGTATTCAACCTACGACGAAGAGTGTGAGGCAGAGCCGACCGACCGCAAGAAGATCATGGTGCTGGGCGGCGGGTCGAACCGCATCGGCCAAGGCATCGAGTTTGACTACTGCTGCGTGCACGCCGCATTGGCGATGCGCGAGGACGGCTACGATACCATCATGGTCAACTGCAACCCCGAGACCGTGTCGACCGACTACGACACCTAGGACCGTATCTACTTCGAACCGGTGACGCTCGAAGACGTGCTCGAGATCGTCGCGAAGGAGAAGCCAGTCGGCGTGATCGTGCAGTACGGCGGGCAGACGCCGCTGAAGCTGGCGCTCGACCTCGAACGCGCCGGCGTGCCCATTGTCGGCACCTCGCCCGACAGCATCGACATCGCCGAAGACCGCGAGCGCTTCCAGAAACTGCTGCACGAGCTTGGTCTTAAGCAGCCGCCGAACCGCACCGCACGCACCGAGGAGCAGGCGTTGGTGCTGGCGCAGGAGATCGGCTACCCGCTGGTGGTGCGCCCGAGCTATGTGCTGGGCGGCCGCGCGATGGAAATCGTCCACGGCGACAAGGACCTCGAGCGCTACATGCGCGAGGCGGTCAAGGTCAGTGAAAAGTCGCCGGTGCTGCTCGACCGCTTCCTTGATGACGCGATCGAGGTCGATGTCGATTGCATCGCTGACGGCAGCGATGGTGATGACGGCGTGATGATCGGCGGCATCATGGAACACGTCGAGCAGGCCGGCATCCACTCCGGTGACTCGGCCTGTTCGTTGCCGCCGTATTCGCTGCCCGTGGCGCTGCAAAACGAGATGCGTCGCCAGACCACGCTGATGGCGCGCGCGCTGAGGGTCAAGGGCCTGATGAACGTGCAGTTCGCCATCCAGGGCGAGGGTGCCGAGGCGGTCGTTTATGTGCTCGAAGTGAACCCACGTGCCTCGCGCACCGTGCCGTTCGTGTCGAAAGCGACCGGGCTGCAACTGGCGAAGATTGCGGCGCGTTGCATGGTCGGCACGAAGCTCTCGGATCAACAGCAGAAAAACGGCCGGGTGCCTGCCGAAGTGATCCCGCCTTATTTCAGCGTCAAGGAAGCGGTGTTCCCGTTCAACAAGTTTCCTGGCGTCGATCCGGTCCTCGGGCCTGAGATGCGCTCGACCGGCGAGGTGATGGGCGTCGGCCGCAGCTTCGGCGAGGCGATGCTGAAGAGCCAGCTCGGCGCTGGGTCTCGCCTGCCGAGCAAGGGCACGGTGTGCATCACGGTGAAGGACGGCGACAAGGCGCGTGCGGTCGCGGTGGCCCGCGATCTGGTGGCGCTCGGCTTCGCCATCGTCGCGACCAAGGGCACGGCCGCAGCGATTGCCGGCGGTGGCGTGCCTGTGAAGACCGTCAACAAGGTCAAGGACGGCCGGCCGCACATCGTCGACATGGTCAAGGCGGGCGACATCCAGCTGGTCTTCACGACGGTCGATGAAACCCGCACCGCGATCGCTGATTCGCGCCACATCCGGCAGGCGGCGCTGGCGAACCGGATCACCTACTACACCAGCATGGCGGGCTGCGAAGCCGCGGTCGAGGGCATGAAACACCTCGACGATCTGGTGGTGCTCTCCCTACAAGAACTGCACACCGAGTTGCACTAAACTCAAAATAGCAACAACACACCTAGCTCACAGCCGCCGCTGGATTTTCTGGCGGCGGCTTCATTTTTGCCCGGGATTCATCACATGCAGACCATTCCTCTCACCCGACGCGGTGCTGACAAGCTGAAGGAAGAACTGCAACGTCTGAAGTCGGTCGAGCGTCATGCGGTGATCCAGGCGATTGCCGAGGCGAGGGCGCAGGGCGACCTGTCCGAGAACGCCGAGTACGAGGCAGCGAAGGACAAGCAGGGCTTCATCGAAGGCCGCATCCTGGACATCGAAGGCAAGCTCGCTGCGGCCAAGATCATCGATCCCTCGTCGCTCGACGCCGAAGGCAAGGTCGTTTTCGGCTCCACGGTCGACCTCGAAGACGAGGCCAGCGGCACGGCAGTGACTTACCAGATCGTCGGCGACGACGAGGCCGATCTCAAGCTGGGCCTGCTCTCGATCAGCTCGCCGATCGCACGCGCGCTGATCGGCAAGGAGGTCGGCGACATCGCAGAGGTGCAGGCGCCCGGAGGCGTCAAGCGCTACGAAGTGATGGCGGTGCGCTACGAGTGAGCAAGCGCCACATAGTGCTGCACCGTTGTGCCGCCTGCCTCGCAGGCCTGTGGGCCGGACTGCTGCTGGGTCTGGGTGCGATCGGTGCGCCAGCGGGATTCGCGGTGACGACGGTCGAGATTGCGGGACGCACTGCCGGGCGGATGTTCGCCATTGAAGCCTGTGTGAGTCTGGCGCTGGCGGTGGCGCTGTTGCTGCTCACCCGCAAGCTGGCCAATGCGCAGACCGGCCAGGTGTCGGCGCTCAACGGCTATGTGCTGCTGGTGCTCGGCACTCTGTTCTGCACGATCGTGGGCTATTTCGTGATCCAGCCGATGATGGCGGCGGCACGGGCCGGCGAAGGCAGCCTGTCGTTCGGCGCCTTGCACGGCCTGTCGGCCGGGTTCTTTGCGCTGAAGGGGCTGCTGGTGCTGTCGCTCGCTTGGCGGCTGACCGCGCGTTGAGACGGCCGACGCCGCGTTAATGGCCGTGTGACGGGCCGCGGTCGAGTCAGTCGACCGCCTTGCGCTTGACGCTGGTGATGCGTTTGCGGGCCCGCTTGATCTCGCCACCCGCGGCCACCCGCTCATTGCCCAGCACCTTGATCTTCTTCACCTGCGGCCGGTGATTTCCGCTCTTCGAGAACTTCAGCAGTTTCACCACCTTCGGGCCGGGCATGCGGTCGTCGCGCGCCTCCTTTTCCTTCAGGGGAATCGGTCGCCACAGCACGAGCAGCTTGCCGATGTGCTGGATGGGTGCGGCGCCGAGTTGATCCGTCAGGGTTGCGAGCATGGCTTCGCGGGACGCGCGTTCGTCGGAAAAGACGCGGACCTTGATCAGCCCGTGGGCGTTCAGTGCGGCGTCGGTTTCCCGGATGACGGCTGGCGTCAGGCCGTCGCCGCCGATCAAGACCACCGGGGCCAGATGGTGGGCGTCGGCGCGTTTTTCCCGGCGCTGATGGGTAGTGAGTGTGATGGCTGGCATCGCCCTATTATCGACTGCGCATGAAAGTCAAATCAAAAAGCAAGAAGATCGACAAGGCTTGGTTGCTGGCGCACCTCAACGATACCTACGTCAAGCTGTCGAAAAAGGAGGGCTACCGCGCCCGCGCCGCTTACAAGTTGAAGGAAATCGACGAGACGATTGGCCTGCTGAAGCCGGGTCAGGTGGTCGTCGATCTGGGCGCGGCACCCGGGGCCTGGAGCCAGTACGTGCGCCGCAAGCTGTCATTGAAGGTGACTGATGCGATCGGTGCCGGGCTGGGCCCGCTCACCGGCACCATCATTGCGCTAGACCTGCTGGATTTCGAGCCGATCGACGGCGTGGTGTTCATCCAGGGCGATTTCCGGGATGAGTCGGTGCTGCAGCAGCTGGAGGCTGCTTTGGGCGGCCGGCTGGTCGATGTGGTCGTTTCCGACCTGGCGCCGAACCTCACCGGCATCACCAGTTCCGACGACGCCCGGATCACGCACCTGGTCGAATTGGCGGTGCATTTCGCAGCGCGTCACCTCGTCGCAGGTGGCACGCTGGTATGCAAGGCGTTCCACGGCAGCAATTACAGCGAGCTGGTCGGTCTGCTGAAAGCTAACTTTCGTACGGTGAAAGCGATCAAGCCCAAGGCTTCCCGAGATCGGTCGTCCGAGACCTTTCTGGTCGGCATCGGGCTCAAGACAGCGCACAAAGTGGCCGAAACCCCATCGAAGGCTGCATTGCCGGGTTGACACGCGTCGCGTCATGCTCAGTGACCTCACAAACCACACAGCACTTGAGTCGCATAACATCAACACCATGTATGTTGGACGTCGGGCCCGCTGTGCACGCCGACCCCGCAGTTGAAGAATTGGAGTAGCAGTGAAGAATCAATGGTTCTCGAAAATCGCCGTGTGGCTGGTCATCGCCCTCATGCTATTCACCGTGTTCAAGCAGTTTGACCGCAGCACGGCGGCAGGCACCCCGATCGGTTACTCAGATTTCCTGGAAGAGGTGCGCAACAAGCACATCAAGGAAGTCACGTTGCAGGAAGGGCCTGCGGGCACCGAGATCATAGCCAAGACCACCGACGACAAGCGCCTGCGCAGCACCGCCACCTACCTGGATCGCGGGCTGGTCGGCGACTTGATCAACAGCGGCGTCAAGTTCGACGTCAAGCCGCGCGAAGAGCCTTCGCTGCTGATGACCATCCTGGTGTCCTGGGGCCCGATGTTGCTGCTGATCGGCGTGTGGATCTATTTCATGCGGCAGATGCAGGGCGGCGGCAAAGGCGGTGCGTTCAGCTTCGGCAAGTCGAAGGCGCGCATGTTGGACGAAGCCAACAACACGACCACCTTCGCCGACGTCGCGGGCTGCGACGAAGCCAAGGAAGAGGTCAAGGAGCTGGTCGACTTCCTGAAGGACCCGCAGAAATTCCAGAAGCTCGGCGGCCGCATTCCGCGTGGTGTGCTGCTCGTCGGCCCTCCGGGCACCGGCAAGACGCTGCTCGCCAAGGCGATCGCCGGCGAGGCCAAGGTGCCGTTCTTCTCGATTTCCGGCTCCGACTTCGTCGAGATGTTTGTCGGCGTGGGCGCGGCCCGTGTGCGCGACATGTTCGAGAACGCCAAGAAGAACGCGCCCTGCATCATCTTCATCGATGAAATCGACGCGGTCGGCCGCCAGCGCGGCGCGGGTCTCGGCGGCGGCAACGACGAACGCGAACAGACGCTGAACCAGTTGCTGGTCGAAATGGACGGCTTTGAA
>JAYVEB010000059.1:0-5871 GCA_043749095.1 Burkholderiales bacterium
TGCGCATGACGCCGGGAAAGGTGTCCCGGCAGAGCTTCTGGGAAAGGACGACTGGCAACTGGCATGGGCTGACCAGGCATCTGGCTATCAGACGGATGACCGGACCGTGATGGCCTCGGGTGCCTCGAAGCTGCTCTATGAGGAGAAGCTGATTACACCGGATGGGCGAACCTTGTGGGTGAGTACGTCCAAGGTGCCGTTGAGGAATGACGGCGGCGCGATCATCGGGGTGCTTGGCGTCTATGAAGATATCACCGCGCGCAAGCTGGTCGAGGACGGCCTGCGCCGCGTCAACCGTGCGCTGCGCGTGCTCGGCAGTTGCAACCTGGCGCTGGCCCAGGCCCATGACGAGCCCGAACTGCTGGATACCGTGTGCCGCGCGGTGGTCGAGGCCGGCGGGTACGCCATGGCGTGGATTGGCTGGGCTGAAGACGACGAGGTGAAGACGGTGCGCCCGGTGGCGAAGGCGGGCGACGGCGCAGGCTATCTGCAGGAGATTCAAGTTTCGTGGGACGCCGGCAGCCCCTACGGGCGGGGTCTCTCCGGCACGGCGATCCGAGACGCCAGAACACAAGTCAATCAGAACTGGCACACCAACCCGCTGACCGCGCCCTGGCGCGAGTGGGCGCTGCGCAGGGGTTTCGGCTCCAGTATTACGCTGCCGCTGACGGGGCCGAAGCGCTGCCTGGGTTCCCTCAGCGTCTATGCGACTGAGGCTGACGCCTTCGACACGCAAGAAGTGGTTCTGCTGGAAGAACTTGCGCGCAACCTTTCCTACGGCATCCAGGCGCTGCGCGTGCGCAGTGAGCGAGACGCAGCCGAGCAAGCCAGCCGCGCCAAAAGCGCCTTCCTCGCCAACATGAGCCACGAGATCCGCACCCCCCTGAACGCCATCATTGGCCTGAACGACCTGCTGTTGCGCGAAGCCGCCACACCCAAGCAGACCGAGCAACTGGGCAAGGTTGCCGCCGCCGGGCAGCACCTGCTGGCCATCGTCAACGACATTCTCGACCTGTCGAAGATCGAGGCCGGCCAAGTGCAGCTGGAAAACAGCGACTTCCACCTGGCGGCCGTCTTCGACCACGTGGTCTCTATCCTCGGAGGCGCGGCACACGGCAAGGCGCTGCGGTTGACGGCCGACATCACGACCGCACCTGCATGGTTGCGCGGCGACGCCACGCGTTTGCGGCAAGCCCTGCTGAATTTCGCTGGCAATGCCGTCAAGTTCACACACCAAGGAAGCGTCACCCTGCGGGCCCGCTTGCTCGAAGATGTCGATGGCGAGCTGCTGCTGCACTTCTCGGTGCAAGACAGCGGCATCGGCATTGCGGCCGACCAGCTGCCGCGCCTGTTCCATGACTTCGAGCAGGCCGACACGTCGACCACACGGCAGTACGGCGGCACCGGCCTGGGCCTGGCGATCACGCGCAGGCTCGCGCGCCTGATGGGTGGCGATGCAGGTGCCGACAGCACGCCCGGCGTGGGCAGCACCTTCTGGTTCACAGCGAAGCTGCGACGCGGCCTTGGCGCCGAGCCCGCTGCTGCAGAAGTGTCCGCTGCGACAGCACAAGCCACCGACGTCCAGACGCAGTTGCGCCAGCGCCATGGGCATGCACGCATCCTGCTGGTCGAGGACAACGAGATCAATCGCGAGCTGGCGCTGTCCTGGCTGCATGACGTGGGCCTGTTGGCGGACACGGCCAACGATGGACGTGAGGCGGTGCAGCGGGCGCAGGCGGTGGCCTACGATCTGATCCTGATGGACATGCAGATGCCGGTGATGGACGGGCTGGCAGCCACGCGGGCCATTCGTGCGTTGCCGGGCGGCGCGACCATGCCCATCCTGGCGATGACCGCCAACGCCTTCGCCGAGGAGCGCGAGCAGTGTCTGGTCGCGGGCATGAACGACTTCATCATGAAGCCGGTGAACCTGGGCGCGCTTTACGCCAGCTTACTGAGGTGGCTGGATCAGGCGCTGGATTGAGCGGATGAGCACGCCGTTCAGGGGGCTTACTTGGTGTTCTCGACCAGCCCGTGACGGATGGCGTAGCGCACCATGCCCGCCACATCGTGAACCTGCAGGCGCTGGCTGATCTGGTAGCGGTGCGCATCCACCGTTTTGGTGGACAGGCCGAGCTCGCGTGCGATGAGCTTGGTGCTCAGGCCGCGCGCCACCATGCACAGCACCTCCAGTTGCCGCGGCGACAAGGCGCTGTGCGGTAGCGCCGCTTCACCGTGTTGCAGGCTCTGCATCAATGCCCCCGAGGCACTGGGGCTGAGGTAGCGCTGCCCCGCGGCCACGGCGCGGATGGCGCTGGTCAGCTCGGCCGGGCCGGCGTCCTTGACGACGTAGCCGGTGGCGCCGGCCTCGAAGGCGCGACGCACGTACTCGGGGTTGAGGTGCATCGAGAGCATGATGCAGCGCATGCGTTCGCCATGCAGCTCGCGGATGCGGCGCGCCAGCTCAATGCCGTCTTCGCCTCGCAGCGAGATGTCGAGCATCGCGATGTCGGGCGGCGCGTTGGCGATGGCGCGCCTGGCCTGCTCGCCGGTGTCGCATTCGATCACTTCGCCGACTTCGGCCTGCAGGTCGCGCTCGATCAGCGTGCGCACGCCGGCGCGGAACAGCGCGTGGTCGTCCACGAGCAGCACGCGCAAGACGGCGGGGGCGGATTTCACACGCTGTCCGTCGCCGCGCAAGGTAAGCGGGCGCGCACGACACTGCCTTCGCCGAAATGCGACTCGACGGTGAGCGTGCCGCCGAGCAATTCCATGCGCTCGCGCATACCGCGCAGGCCCTGCTGATCGGGGCGACGCTCGGCTTGCGGGTCGAAGCCTGCACCGTCGTCGGTCACGCTGAGGTCCACGGCACTGGCGTGCCAGTTCAAGGCCAGTTGCACTGTGGCTGCGCCCGAGTGGCGCAGCGCGTTGGTCACGGCCTGCTGACCGACGCGGAACAGGCCCAGCGCGAGGCGTGGGTCGAGCTGGCAAGGCTCGCCTTCCGCGGTCATCTCCACGACGATGCCGCCGGCGCGCGCCGCCGCGGCGCACAGTGTCACCAGCGCTGGGCCCAGTCCGAAGGCGCTGAGCTCGCTGGGCGAGAGTTCACCACAAACCTCGCGCAGGCGGCGCAGCGCCAGATCCACCAGCGGCAGCGCTTCATTCAGCTCGAGCTCACGGCGTGCGGCCAGCGTGGCGGGGTGCGCCGCCGATCCCAGGTGCAGCTTCAGCAGCGACAGCACCTGACCCAGGTTGTCGTGCAGCTCGCGCGAGACGCTGGCCATCTCGCGTTCGTGAAGATCGAGCTGGTTGGCAGAGAGATGCCGCATCTGTGCCTCGGCGCGGCGCAGCTTCTCCTGCAGAGCCACCGCGTCGGACATGTCCGTGGCGGTGATGACGGCGCCCAGCACTGTGCCGTCCTCGGCCAGCAACGGCGCAGCGCCGCAACTGAAGTGACGCTCCAGACCAGCACGCGGCTGCACCCGCATCAGGCGCGGTGCCACCGTCTCGCGCTGATGCAGGGCGTGCTCGCCGGGCCAATCTTGCCGCCGAATGGGCATGCCCGTGTCCGACCACCAACCGCGCAGGCCCTTGAAGCCGCGTTCCTGCAGGGCAGGGCCACCCATCATCTCGGCGGCTTGTCGGTTGGCGCGGACCACCTCGCCATCGGGCGAAAGCAGCCACAGCCCCACCGGCACCTGGTCGACGATGGCCTGGTTGACCCGCTGCTGGCGTTCAAGCTGTTCGTGCAGGCGCGTCTGCGCGTGTTGAGCGTCGGCCTCGGCGAGCTCGCGTGCAATGACCAAGGGCAGCCGCTCGCTGCGTGACTTGGGCAGGAAGTCATTGGCCCCTGCCTTCAACACCGCGACGGCCTGCTCTTCGCCCACCAGGCCCGACATCACCAGCACCGGCAGCAGTGGCCAGCGCCGGCGCAGCGCGGCCACGGTGGCCACCACGTCGTAGCCTGGCATGTGGTAGTCGGTGATTACAAGGTCGGGCCGGTGCTCGGCAATGCGCTCGACGAGGCCGTCGCAGCCCGTCAGTCGCAGCACCGACTCCAGCGACGGGTAGTGGTCGCACAGCCGCATCTCCAGCAACTCGGCGTCGAGCTCGGAGTCGTCGATGAGGACCACGCGGCGCAGCCGCGGCACGCGATGTGCGGCATCGGCACGCCGCGAGTCAGGCGTGCTGAACGGCATGAATCGCGTCTCCATCCGAACTCGCCATTACCGGCGCGGGCAGGAAAATGTGGATGCGCGCTCCTTGACCTGGCGGGCTCTCGGCCCAGGCCCAGCCCCGCAGGCGGTCAACTGCACGTGCCACGGTGGCCAGGCCGATCCCGGTGCCTTCGAAATCGGCCTGGGCATGCAGGCGCTGGAACGGCATGAACAGCGCGTGCGCCGCCGCGGCGTCGAATCCGACGCCGTTGTCGGCCACCGTCAGCACCTGTCCGGCAGCGCAAGGCTGAGCGCTGATCTCGATGCGGGCGACGGGCACGTTCGCGCTGTACTTCCAGGCGTTGCCGAGCAGGTTCTCGAACACCACGCCGAGCAGTTGCAGGTCGGCATGCGCCGTCACGCCAGCGGGCAGCACCCACTGCACCTGCCGTTGCGGCTGTGCGTTCTGAAGCGCGTCGATCATCGGCTGGCACAGTGTGGCCACGTCGACCTTGCCCACACGCAGCGCCATGCTCGCAACGCGACCCAGCGAGAGCAGGTCCTGGATGATGTGGTTCATCTGCTCGGCGCTGCGGCGCACGAGGCCCAGCATGCGCCGGCCGTGGTCGTTCATCGCCGGCCCGTGCTTTTTCTCCAGGAGTTCGGCAAAACCGCGAACGCCATTGAGGGGATTCTGCAGGTCCTGGGAGAGCGCCCGGTTGAAAAACTCGAGGTCGCGCACGGTGTGCTGCAGCGTCTGCGTTCGCTCGCTCACGCGCGCCTCGAGCTCTTCGTGGCGCACCGCCAGCGCCTGTTCGGTGCGCTTGCGATCGCTGATGTCGCGCTCGACCGAGAACCAGTAGCGGTACCAGCCGCGCGCGTCGGCCACCGGCGAGATCGTCATTTCCACCCAGTAGGGCTCACCGGTGCGCGTGTAGTTGAGCAGTTCGACCGTGACCTGCTGCCACTGCGCGAGCGCCTCACGGATGCGCTGGCGCTCGGCCAGGCTGGTCTCCGGGCCTTGCAACATGCGCGGGTCGCGGCCCAGCAGCGCGTCACGGGGGTAGCCTGTGCGGCGCTCCACCGCGGCGTTGACGTAGACGATGGGCCGGTCGCCATCGGCATTGGCATCGGCCTGGGTCACCACGATCATGTCGTCGGCGCTCTCGAGGCACTCGTACAGCAGCTTGATCTCGTTCGCCGCGGCGCACTGTTCAGTGACGTCGGTGGCGAAGACGATGCGCGCCTCGCGGCCACCCCAGTCGATGTCGGCAGCCCTCACGCGCACCGCGAGTTCAACGCCGGCACGCGTGCGGTGAATCCAGTCGCTCTGCTCGCTGAGCGGCTCGCCCTCGGTGCGCGCGGCGAGGAGCGCACGCAGGCGTTCGGCCTCGGCGGGCGGGCGGATGACGGCGATGTCCAGCGCCAGCAGTTCGGCGCGCGAGTAACCGTACAAACGCTCGGCTGCCGGGTTGGCGTCGAGGAAGGCCAGCGTTCGCCGGTCGTAAACCCAGCACGGCAGTGGCATCTGCAGGTACATCTGCCGGTACGAGCCTTCTTGCTCGGCGGCGGGGCGGGTGGGGGAGTCCAGCATGGCCAGCTCAGCGTTGTGAGAGAGCCTGTTCGAGCCGCGCACCGTCGAGCCGCGCCAGATCGCCCGGTAACTGCACCTGGCGCGACCCGGTGTCGAGCACCAGGCAGGGCGTGACGCGGA
>JAYVEB010000060.1:0-17014 GCA_043749095.1 Burkholderiales bacterium
CGACGCCGCGCGACAGCAGCGGCCACGCCAGCAGGCCGCCCGAGACCAGCGCGGCGACGAACAAAAACCAATTGTTGATAAAGAAGGTCACAAAGCGATCCGGTCAGGGTAGGGTCGAACGTAAAACCGCAGATTATAGAATTTGGGGGGCTTCCCGAGCCTGACTCATTCCCTTTCCCTGAACGCGATCCCATCGACCTGCCATGACCCAACTCGTGCTGATCCGCCATGGGCAATCCACCTGGAATCTCGACAACCGTTTCACCGGCTGGGTCGATGTCGAGTTGACGCCGCTGGGTGTCGAGCAGGCGCGAACCGCCGGCCGCCGGCTCAAGGCAGCGGGTTTCGATTTCGACATCGCGTACACCTCGGTCCTGAAGCGCGCGGTGTGGACTCTGTGGCACACGATAGACCAGCTCGATCGCACCTGGTTGCCAGTGGTGCATTCATGGCGGCTCAACGAACGCCACTACGGCGCGCTGGAAGGCCTGAACAAGGCCGACACCGCCGCGAAATACGGCGATGCGCAGGTCTTGCAGTGGCGCCGCAGCTACGACACGCCGCCGCCCGCGCTGGAGCCGACCGATCCGCGCTGCGAGCGCAGCGACCCGCGCTACGCCGGTTTGAAGGCCGGCGAGGTGCCGCTGACCGAATGCCTGAAGGACACGGTCGCACGGGTGCTGCCTTACTGGAACGACACCATCGTGCCGTCGATGGCCGCCGGCAAGCGGGTGATCGTCGCCGCGCACGGCAACAGCATCCGCGCGCTGATGAAGCACCTGGACCAGATCTCCGACGACGACATCATCGGCCTGGAGATTCCAAACGGCGTGCCGATCGTCTACGAACTTGATGCTGCGTTCCGACCGATCAGCCGGCGCTTCCTTGAAGGCGACTGACTCTCGGTCGCAACCTAATCCATCAGTTGACGTAGGCGCGTGAGCGCTGCGGCGGGCGTGGGGTGACCGGCGCAGCGAAGTAAAGGAGGAGGCCCAGCTTTTCGGGCCGGGGGACATGAGCGGAGCCGGTCACCCAGCGCCCTCGGCAGCACCGCGCTCAAGCTGTGCTGCGATGTCAGCGCGCAAGCGCTCGGCCAGTGGGCGCCGCTCAAAGCCCTGGCTGGGCAACGCCGGCAGCACCACCACATGGGCCGTCAGGTCGCTGGCCGACACCACCGCCCACAACGACTGCATCAGCGTCATGTCACCGATGTAGGCAGCCGCGGCGCTGACCGGCTCGCGCGCATCGGAAAAGCGCAGCGCGATCGCTTGCACCGGCACTGCGGTGGCAATGGCCGATTGCAGCAGGTTGGCGTGGAACGGCAGCACGCCGTGGCCATCGCTGGTCGTGCCTTCGGGAAACATCGCGATCTGGTTGCCTGCCTGCAGTGCTTCGGCCACCAGGTGCACCACGCGGCGGGCATCGCTGCGCCGCGTGCGCTCGATGAACAGCGTGCCGCCACAAGCCACCAGCCAGCCGATCACCGGCCAGCGGCGCACGTCGGACTTCGATACGAAACGCATTGGCCGCACTGACATCATCACCAGGATATCGATCCACGACACATGATTGGCGACGAACAAGGTCGCGCCGGGATTCGGTGTGCCGGAGCGACGCACCTCGATGCCCAGCACCGTCAGCGTGCGGCGGCACCAGCGCTCGACATGCGCCATCCGTGCAGGCGCATCGCAGAACGGAAAGATCAACGCACAGATCAGCACCGCGCGCCCGATGTGCAGCCCGCACTGCAGCAGCCGAAACACAGCCCGCAGGCGGCCTGCGCTCAAAGGGCTTCGTAGGCGACGTGCCCGGAGACCAGCGTGCACTTCACCTGGCCCGGCAACTCATGGCCCGAGAACGGTGTGTGCTTGCCCTGGCTCTTCAGCGCCTGCGGCGTCACCTGCCAGTACGCCGCCGGGTCGAACACGCAGACATCGGCCACACCGCCCTCGACCAGCTGGCCCGCGCTCGACGCCAGCGAGCCCAGCGCATCGCCCAGCACCCGCACCGGCGCGATGGTGATGGTGGCCAGCGTTCGGGCCAGGTCGTGGCCCGACTCCTCGCCCCATTTCAGCGCCAGCCCGAGCAGCAATTCCAGCCCGGTGGCGCCGGGCTCGGCTTCGGCGAAGGGCAGCGTCTTCTCGTCTTCATCCACCGGCGTGTGGTCGCTGACCAGCGCGTCGATCGTTCCGTCGGCCAGCGCGGCGCGCAGCGCGTCGCGGTCGCGCACCTGACGCAGCGGCGGCACGAGCCGCATCGCGGCGTTGAAGTAGCCGATGTCGATGTCGGTCAGGTGCAGGTGGTTGATGCTGACGTCGCAGGTGATCGGCAGCCCTTCAGCCTTCGCGCGCCGTACCAGCTCGACACCGGCCGCACTGCTGAGGCGGCAGATGTGCACCCGCGCGCCGGTGTCGCGCACCAGCTCGAACAGCGTGTTCAGTGCGATCGTCTCGGCGATCACCGGCACGCCGGTCAGGCCCATCCGGGTGGCCAGCGCACCCTTGGCGGCGACGCCGTTGCCCAGGTAGCCGTCCTGCGCACGCAGCCAGGTCGTGTAGCCGAAGGTCGACGCATATTGCAGCGCGCGGTGCAGCACCAGCGTGTCCTTGATCGCGATTTCGGCATGCGAGAAGCCGACGCAGCCGGCCTCGGTCAGTTCGGCCATCTCTGTCAGCACCTCGCCGCCCAGGCCGCGGGTCAGCGCGCCGAGCGGGTACAGGTGTGACTGGTTCAGGTTGCGCGCGCGGAATTTCAACATCTCGACCAGGCCCGGCTCGTCGAGCGGCGGGTCGGTGTCGGGCAGGCAGACCAGGCTGGTCACGCCGCCAGCGACGGCGGCCGCCATTTCTGACTCCAGCATGCCCTCGTGCTCATGGCCCGGCTCGCGCAGCCGCACCGCCAGATCGACCAGGCCGGGTGCGACCACGAGGCCGCTGGCGTCGATGGTGCGGCTGGGCTTGAAGTCGGGGCTGACGTGGCCGATGGTGACGATGCGGCCAGCGGCGATCGCCACGTCGGCGCGCTCGTCGCGACCGGAGGCAGGGTCGATCAGGCGGCCGTTCTGGATCAGGATCTTCATGCGGAATTCCCAGCGATGGTCGACATCACCGCCATCCGCACCGCGATGCCGAAGGTCACCTGCGGGAGGATCACGCTCTGCGCGCCGTCGGCCACGCTGGAGTCGATCTCGACGCCGCGGTTGATCGGCCCCGGGTGCATCACGATGGCGTCGGGCTTGGCCAGCGCCAGCTTCTCTTGTGTCAGGCCGTAGTTCTTGAAGAACTCACCGGCGCTCGGCAGCATCGCGCCGCTCATCCGTTCGTTCTGCAGCCGCAGCATGATGATCACGTCGGCACCCCGGATGCCTTCGGCCATGTCGTGACACACCCGAACGCCCATCTCGCGCAGGTCGCCGGGCACCAGCGTCTTCGGCCCGACCGCACGCACCTCGGGCACCCCCAGCGTGGTCAGCGCGTGGATGTCGGAGCGCGCGACCCTCGAGTGGACGATGTCGCCGACGATCGCCACCGTCAGGTTGGTGAAGTCCTTCTTGAAATGGCGGATCGTGTACATGTCGAGCAGACCCTGCGTCGGGTGCTGGTGCCGCCCATCCCCGGCGTTGACCACATGGACATGCGGCGCGCAGTGCTGCGCGATCAAGTAAGGTGCACCACTCTCGCTGTGCCGCACGACGAACATGTCGGCATGCATCGCGGACAGGTTGGCAATGGTGTCGAGCAGGCTCTCGCCTTTGGCGGCGCTGGAGCGCGCGATGTCGAGATTGATCACATCGGCGCTGAGCCGCTTGGCCGCGATCTCGAAGGTGGTGCGGGTGCGGGTGCTGTTCTCGAAGAACAGGTTGAACACGCTCTTGCCGCGCAGCAACGGCACCTTCTTGACCTCGCGGTCGTTGACGCTCAGGAAGGTGCCGGCGGTGTCGAGGATCTGGTGGATCAGCGCGCGCGGCAACCCTTCGATCGACAGCAGATGGATCAGCTCGCCGTGCTTGTTGAGCTGAGGATTTCGGCTGAGGTTCACGCGGCACGCTCCCGGATGTCGAAGCTGAAGCGGCCGGCGTCATCGCGGACCAGTGACAGCCGCTGGTGTGCCGGCAGCGTGATGCGGGCCGCTGAATAAGCCGCTGCGATCGGCAGCTCGCGGCCGCCGCGATCGACCAGCACCGCCAGCGTCACGCTGGCCGGTCGGCCGAAATCGAACAGCTCGTTGACAACAGCGCGGATCGTGCGGCCGGTGAACAGCACGTCATCGACCAGCAGGATGTGGCGGCCTTCGATCTCGAACGGCAGCCGGGTGTGGTCGGCACCGGCGGTCATGCCGCGCGAGCTGAAATCGTCGCGGTGCAGCGCGCTGGAGATCACGCCGTGCTCGCCTTCTGGCGCGAGCTCACGCTGCAAGCGCTCGGCCAGCCAGGCGCCGCCCGACCAGATGCCGACCAGCACGGTGTTCGGCCGCAACAGGCCGCGCACACCGGCAAGCAGATCGCCGTAGAGCGCTTCGGCGTCGAGGTGCAGAGAACTCATGGACGGACTCTCATCAAGACACGCTCCGCAGGTATTGCTCAAGGATCAGCGCGGCTGACGCGGCATCGAGATCGCCTGCGCCATCGGCATGCGCTTCGGTCGTGGTGTAACGCTCATCGACCTCGTGCACATCGAGGCGCAGGCGGCCGTGCAACTGGCGGGCGAAGCGGCGCGCACGAAGGGTGTTCTCGTGCTCGGCACCGTCCGGATGGAACGGCACACCGACGACCAAGGCATCGGGCTGCCATTCATCGACCAGCCGGGCGATGGCAGCGAAGCGTGCGTCGCCGGTGGCGGCGACCGTACGCAGCGGCTGGGCGGTGCCGGTCAGCGTGTTGCCGCTGGCCACACCGACGCGCTTTAGGCCAAAGTCGAATGCGAGATAGGTGCGTATGCGCTGCGCTGCGCCGGTATCGGGCGCCCGGGTGGCGGGTGCGACCAAATCAGGCATGCCCGGCGTCGGCACTGAGCATGGCGGGGTCGATGCCCAACAGGGACAGCGCCTTGTCATAGCGCTGTTCGACCGGCGTGTTGAAGATGATCTCGGGCTGCGCTTCGACATTGATCCAGCTGTTGCGGCCCATCTCTTCCTCGAGCTGCCCCGCGCCCCAGCCGCTGTAGCCGAGCGTCACCAGGATCTTGGTCGGGCCGGTGCCGCTGGACAGCGCCTCCAGCACATCCTTGCTGGTCGTCATTTCCAGGCCGCCGGGGATGCGCAGCGACGAGTTGAAGCGGCTGCCGTCGTCATCGATCTGTTCGTGCAGCACGAAACCGCGTTCGGTCTGCACCGGCCCACCGTAGTAGACCGGCGATTCGGCCAGATCGACGCGATCGAGCGACAGCTCGACCTTTTCGAACAGGTTCTTCAGCTTGATGTCGATCGGCTTGTTGATGACCAAGCCTAGCGCACCCTTGTCGGTGTGCTCGCACAGGTAGATCACCGCACCGGCGAAAGTGTCGCCGCTGATGCCCGGCATGGCGATCAGGAACTGGTTGGTGAGGTTGATGCCGCCGGAACTCATGGCCGCATTTTATTCCTGCGGCACACTGTTGCGATGCATCCTTCGATTGACGCCGCCCTGGTCTGGTTTCGCCGCGACCTGCGCAGCGACGACCACGCGGCGCTGCACCATGCGCTGCGCTCGGCGCGCCACGTCTGGTGCGTGTTCGTGCTCGACCGCGAGATCCTCGACCCACTGCCGCGCGCCGACCGCCGGGTCGAGTTCATCCTCGACAGCCTGGCCGACCTGCACACACAGCTGGCCGCACTCGGCGCGGCGCATGGCGTGGCAGGCACCGGGCTGATCGTGCGCCACGGCTGGGCGCGCGACGAGATCCCGGCGCTGGCGCAGCAGCTGCGCGTGCAGGCGGTCTATGCCAGCCACGACGACGAACCGGCGGCGCTGGAACGCGACGCGCAGGTGCGCGGCCGGCTGGCCGATGCCGGCATCGCGCTGCACACCAGCAAGGACCATGTGGTGTTCGAGCGCAGCGAGGTGCTGACCGGGTCCGGCACACCGTACGGCGTGTTCACCCCCTACAAGAACGCCTGGCTGAAGCGGCTGACCCCGGAGCACCTGGCGCCGTGGCCCGTCGAGCCGCATGCTGCGCACCTAGCAGCCGTGCCGACGGGCCTGGTCGCCGGCCCGCCGTCACTGGCCGACATCGGCTTCGAGGCCACCAACCTGTCGTCGCTGCGCATGGGCCACGGTGCCCGCGGCGCGCAGGCCTCGTTCACAGACTTTCTGAGGCGCATCGATGCCTATGAAGACACACGCAACTTCCCGGCGGTCAAGGGGCCAAGTTACCTGTCGGTGCACCTGCGCTTCGGCACGATCTCGATCCGCCAGCTGGCGCGCGAGGCCTGGCAACGCTGGCAATCGGGCTCGCGCGGCGCCGAGGTCTGGCTGTCGGAGCTGATCTGGCGCGACTTCTACCACCAGGTGATGCACCACCATCCGCATGTTGTCAGCCGCTCGTTCAAGGCACCGTATGACCACATCAAGTGGGAGCACGGCAAGCACGCCGAGGCGCTGTTCGCCGCCTGGTGCGAAGGCCGCACCGGCTACCCGCTGGTCGACGCAGCGATGGCGCAGATCAACCAGACCGGCTACATGCACAACCGGCTGCGCATGGTGGTCGCGAGCTTCCTGGTGAAGGACCTCGGCATCGACTGGCGCTGGGGCGAGCGCTACTTCGCCGAGCACCTCAACGACTTCGACCTGGCCGCCAACAACGGCGGCTGGCAGTGGGCGAGCTCCAGCGGCTGCGATGCGCAGCCGTATTTCCGCATCTTCAACCCGGTCAGCCAGAGCGAGAAGTTCGATCCCGCTGGCAAGTTCATCCGCCGCTACCTGCCGCAAATCGCCGCGCTTCCGGACGCGGCACTGCATGCGCCGTGGACGGCTCGTCCGGTCGATCTGGCGGCTACCGGGCTGGTGCTGGGTCGCGACTACTCGCTGCCGCTGGTGCAGCACGATGAGGCCAGGCTGAAGACGCTGGAGCGTTACGCGGTGGTCAAGGCCTCCACGTCGGACGCGCGCCCCTAGAAAAGTTCGACGTCACCGATCTTGGTGTCGTCCTCCACCAGCAGCCCACTGGCCAGCAGATCGGCATGGCTACACACCTGGTTGCGGCCATTCGATTTCGCGTGGTAGACGGCCTTGTCGGCGCGCTCGAAGGCGCTGCTGGGGGTGTCGCCCGGCCGCACCGCGGTGAAGCCGACGCTCACCGTGCAGGTGCCGACCTGCGGGAACTCGAACAGCTCGGTGTTGCTGCGAAAGCGCTCGAAGGCCTGCGCGGCGTCGTCCTCGCTGTGACAGCGCATCAACACCAGGAATTCCTCGCCGCCGAAGCGATAGAGCCGGTCATGGATGCGGAAACTTCGGCCTATCAGCCGGGACAGCAACAGCAATACCTCGTCGCCGATCAGGTGGCCGAAACGGTCGTTGACACGCTTGAAATGGTCGATGTCGATGACACCGATCCAGTAGCCACAGGGGCTGCCGCCGACGCGTCGGCCCTCGCTCATGTGTTCGGGCGGCAGCTCCAGATCGGCCGTTGCCTTCATGAAACTTTCATCGAAGGTCTTGCGATTGAGCAGGCCGGTCAGCGAATCACGTTCGGAGTAGTGCAGCAGGCGTTCGAAATTCCGATAGATGCGCAGCACGCCTTGCACGGTGCGCTGGGCGTTTTCATCGGGTATCGACTGCGTCTCGATCTCGATCACACCGACCACCGCATCGCCCCCATACAGCGGGAAATACGTGAGGTGCGGCGAGCCCGGCACCAGCACCGTGCGCTGCTCGCCGTAAGCCACGCACCGGGCATCGTCGGCGACCAGCCGAGGCAGGGTGTCCAGATCGCTCCACGGGCCGTCGGAGATCGCGACCGCGCTGTTGCCGCACAGCCGTGCACGCGTCAGCCAGCGGCGATCGTCGCCTTCGCCGACGCAGCGTTGGATGGTCACCGCGCAGGGTTGCAGCAGGGCCTTCAGCGCGCTGGCCAGGGCCACATCGAGTTGCTCCCGGTCGCGGTAACTGGTGAGCTCGGCGATGTGATCGGCAAACGGGATCATGGCAATGAGGGCCGTCCGTTCGATGCCGTGGCAAACACGCTCATGCCGTCACCCGTCCCGAGGTGCAATGCGCGATCAGCGCCAGCAGATCTTCTTCCGAATACGGCTTGCCGAGGTAGTGTTCGACGCCCAGCTCCGCCGCATAGTCGCGGTGCTTCTGCGCGATGCGCGAGGTGATCATGATCACCGGCAGGTCGTGCAGACGCGGGTCGGCGCGCAGGTTGCGCACCAGGTCGAAGCCATCCATGCGCGGCATCTCGATGTCGCTGAGCACGATGGCCGGCTTCTCCTGCGCCAGCCGCTCGATCGCGTCGAGCCCATCCTTGGCCAGCATCACGCGATAGCCTTCGCGCAGCAGCATGCGCTCGGTCACCCGGCGCACCGTCAGCGAATCATCGACCACCAGCACCAGGGGCGCGAGGGGCACAGCGCTGCTGCGGTCATCAACCACTTCAGCTCCGCCGGAGACCGGCCCTTGAAGCGCAGCCAGCGTGGCCGTGCGGGCAGCGGCACCGTACAGGGTGGCGAGCGCCACCGGGTTGTAGATCAACGAGACGCTGCCCGACGCCTGCAAGGTCATGCCCGCCAGCCCGGGCATGCGAGAGAGCTGCGGCCCGAGGTTCTTGACGACCACTTCCTGGTTGCCGACCACGCCGTCCACATGGACCACGATGCGTTGCGACGCGCTGCGCACCACCAGCAACTGGCCGCTGCGCCCCGACGGAGCGGCACTGCTGGCGCTGGTCTGCAGCAAGGCGCCGAGCCAGTAGAACGGCAGCGCCTCGCCATCGACGACGCAGCTGCCGCTCTGGTAGGCCTGTCGGACCTCCGCGGCCGGCATGCGGCGCACCGCAGCGACCAGCGTCGAGGGCACGCCAACGGTCAGCTCGCCGCAGCGCACCATCACCACCTGGGTGACGGCGGTGGTCAGCGGCAGCACCAGCTTGAAGCCAGTGCCCTGCCCCGGCGAGGTCGACGTTTCGATGCGCCCGCCGATGGCCTGCACCTCGGAGCGAACCACATCCATGCCAACACCGCGGCCCGACAGCTCGGTGACCTTGTCGGCGGTCGAGAAGCCAGGCGTGAAGATCAGATTGGCGAGCTGGTCGTCGGAGATGTCCGCGTGGGCTGCGATCAGCCCGTTGGCCAGGGCCTTGCTGCGGATGCGGTTCAGGTCCAGCCCGGCACCGTCGTCACGCACCTCGACACCGACCTCGTTGCCGTCCTGGGTGACCGAGACGACGATCGCACCGGTGGTGTCCTTGCCTGCCGCCGTGCGCGTCGCCGGCAGCTCGATGCCGTGGGTGACGCTGTTGCGGAGCAGATGTTCAAAGGCGCTGGTCATGCGGTCGAGCACGCCGCGGTCGATTTCGATCGAGCCGCCGACGATGTCGAGGCGCACCTGCTTGCCGGTTTCCTTGGCGGCCTGCCGCACCACGCGGTACAGGCGGTCGGACTGGCCTTCGAATTCCACCATCCGGGTGCGCAGCAGGTCATCTTGCAGCTCGCGCGTCAGCCGGGCTTGTGCGGCCAGATCGTCCTCGGTGGTCTGCAAGGTCTGCTGCAGGGTGCGCTGCACCGTGGCCACGTCGTTGACCGACTCGGCCATCATCCGCGTCAGTTCCTGGAAGCGGGTGAAGCGGTCGAATTCAAGTGGGTCGAAGGCCACCGCCGCGACCTTCGCCGCTTCCATCCGCGAGCTGATTTGTGTTTCCGCCTGCAACTCGATGTCGCGCAACTGGCCGCGCAGGCGTTCCAGGTTCTCGGTCAGGTCGGACAGCGATTCCTTGATGTGATCGACGTCATTGGCGATGCGCGTGCGGGTGATGCTGACCTCGCCGGCCTGGTTGACCAGGCGGTCGAGCAAGGGCGCGCGCACCCGCACGGCCGAGGTCGCGTTCGACACAGCCGCCGCGCGCGGCAGCTCCGGCGCTTCGATGCCATCGAAGCGCGACCAGTCGATGTCATCGGTTGCGCTCCGGACAGCCCGAGCCGCTGCCTCGCTGGCGACATCTGGGGCCTGCTCGGTGTGCGCAAGCTCAGGCGCTGCATCGGTAGACAGGGTCTCCAACGGCTCTTCCACAGGTGCTGCACCGTCACTGGCCACAGACGACAGCGCGGTCGATGGGGCCAGCGTCTCGGCAGCCACGGGAGGCGCTTCGGCAACAGCTTCAACCGGGGTTTCAGCCGGGGCCGCCACGGCCTGTTGAACCGCTTCGAAGGCCTGTCGCAAGGCGTCGCAGCGGCCCAGCAGCGGTTCGATCTCCTGCACCGGCGTGACCGCATCGGCAGACAGCGCGGTCAGGTTCTCGATGCGACTTTCCAGTCGATGCACCAGTTCGCCCAAGCGCATGGCGCCAGCCAGGCGGGCGCCGCCCTTCAGCGTATGCAGGGTGCGCATCGCACCGGCCGGGGCTTGTGGGTCCTCGGGGTGGCGTGCCCAGTCCTGCAAGCGGGTGGCCAGTTGGCCGAGCAATTCCTCGGCCTCTTCTTCGAAGAACGGAAACAGCTCGGCGTCGATCGCGTCACTGACATCTATGTCTTCTTCGTCGTCGAAATGCTGCGATGGCCCGCTCGGCGTCACGCGCAGCCGATCGTGTTCGAGGTCGTCCACCGGCGGCTCGGACAGCGGCTTCAGTGCGGCGAACCCGAGCGGGTCCAGTCGCTGCATCTCGGTGTCGGTCGTGAAGTCGGAGGCCGGCGCACTGCCGCGTTCAAAGCCGTCGGCATGAACCGACGGCGCCACGTCGGCCAACAACGCTTGCGCGTGTGACTCGTCGACGGCGCCGAACGGACCATCCGCTGGCGTGTCGCCCAGCTGGAAATTCAGATCGATGGCGGCATCGAGCGGTGCATCGCCGCTATCGAGCAGCGCTTCGGCATCGAGTTCGGCCGTGGCGGTTTCCAGACGCCTGGCCGAGCTCAGTTCGTGGTCGGCCAGGCGTGCCAGCAAGGCCTCGGACGGTTGCCTCAGGAAGCCAGCGGCAAACTGGTGCAGCAGGTGACGGATCTCGTCGGCGGTGTCGGTGAACAAGGCCGCTTCTTCGGTCGTGCCGGCGCCGATGGCCGCACTGCGTGCCAAGGCGTGTTCCAGCGTGCGCGCCAGGTTCGACAGGTCGGCAAAGCCGACGGTGGCCGAACTGCCCGCCAGCGAATGGGCCAGCGCCACCGCGCTGTCGTCGACCGGCAGCGCAAGCTCCATGGCCCATTCGGCCAGTTCGGTGCACAGGCGGCGCGACAGTTCGTCGGCCTCGTTGAGGTAGATGTTGAACAGCGGAATGCCGATGCGCAGCGAGCCAATGACCTTGGTCTCGTCGTCGTCCGAGGCGATCGACAGCGTGGGCGCTGTCTCGGCGTCGACGTCGGGTGCTGGCTCGGGGACCGGTACAGGTTCAGGCGCCGGGGGGGGCATCACCACCGTCGCGTCGTCGCCGAATTCAAGGTCGAAGTCCGACTGCGGACCGGCGTAGATCGCCTGCGAATGCTCACCGTCCAGCGGCATGGCATCGAGTTCCAGACTCAGCAGCTCGAAGTCCGGGGACGGACTGCTACCGACGTCGGTGGCGGCCAGCGGATCGTGCGATGGCGATCGGCTCATCGACGGGTGCGGCAGCGGCAGCGTGGCCTGCGGGTCGAATGGCTCGAACATCGCGTTCGCATCGCCGGACTCGAGGTCCAGCATCACGAAGCCGGTGTTAGCGCCCTGATGCAAAGGCTCCCCGCGCGCCGACGCGTACGCAGCATCGGCATCGAGGTCCGTGGCACCGCCCCACGCTGGCGGCGCCTCGGCCGCCGACACGTTGAGGTCGAGGTCGACACGGGCATCGGCGTGGAAGGCCAGCGTGTCGTCGGATGGGACGGCAAAGTCGGCAGCCAGGCCGAAATCCATCGGCAACTCGTCCACCACCACAGGCGCAGGTTCCGCTTCCTCGATCATGGGCTGCACTGGCAGGACGGCGGTGTCCTCCATGCCGAACGCAGGCATGGCGGCGACGGCATCGAGCTGCTGCGCGGCCTGCGCCATCTGCGCGGCGCCTTGCGAGGCCGGTCGGCCTGCAGCGATGTCATCGACCCAGGCAGCAAACTGTCCAAGGGCCTCTGTGGTGTAGCCCAGCAGCGGCTCATCGGCGTTGCGCTGCTCGGACAAGCGGGTGTTGTAGAGCTGCTCGCAGACCCAGGCGGCGTCGCCGAACTCGGTCAGGCCGACCATGCGGGCGCTGCCCTTCAAGGTGTGGAACGCGCGGCGCAGGATGGTCAGGCGCTGCAGATCATCCGGCGCGGTGGCCAGACCTGCACAGGCGCCGCGAGCGGTGTCGATCACCTCACGGGCCTCTTCGAGAAACACCTCGCGCATCTCATCGTCGTCGGTCGAATCGTCGGCGCCGACCGGGCGCGCCGCCGTGCCGGAAGGCTCGAGGCCGGCGGGTGCCGACGACGAATGCACGAAGTCGGCGAGTGCTTCCGAGAGCTGGTCGCGCGCGGCGCTGATGGCATCGGCATCCCCCGCAGCTTCGAGCGCGATGCGCGCCTTGTTGACGGTGGCGGCCAGCGCGGTCTGATCGGCGGCGGTCGCCTCTTGCGCCAGGCGTTCCAGATCGCGCGCGACGGCGTCGATCGACACGTCTTCGCGAGCCGCATTGAAGGCCAGCATCTGCGCCTGCTCAATCAGTCGCGGCTCGGCAGCCACGGGCGCAGGCTCACCCGGCGTGACCGGCGCGCGGTCGCTGCGGCCCATCACCGGCGACAGCGTGCCGGCCTCGGCGTCGTAGACGAACAGCGACTTGGCCAGTGCCGGCTGCACGCTGAGCATGTCGATCAGGAAGCCAAGCGCACCGAGGTTGCCGGCCAGGCGGTCAAAGACCCCGGCCTGACCGACGCGCGACAGATCGACTTCGGTCGAGCTGAGCCCATCGACTTCATCGCGCATGCGCAGCAGCGCGCTGGCGGCGTGGTCCATGCCCAGGACAGACAACACACCGCGCATCGCCGACAGGTGGTTCGGCACCGGGATCAGCACCGTTGGATCCACGGGGTTGCGGAAGAACTGGTCGATCAGCTTTTCGGCGTCCGACAACGTCGTGCGCAGCTCCTGCACCACGCTGCCCATCGTCTGGCGATCGGACATCCGCCGGTACAGCTCTTCCATCCAGCCTTCGAGCGGCTGCGGCACGGCGCCCTGGCGCACGCTGCCCATGCGCTGTGACAGGCGCTGGATGCGGGCGGCCAGCTCGGGGTGATCGAATTCGGCATCTTCGAGGCAGGCCTCGACGTACAGCAGGCTGGTGGCGGCTTCCATCGCCAGCGCGGCCGACGGCGGCGCGGCCGTTTGCTGGGTCAGCGTTGCAGCAGCGCGCAGCTCTTCGGCGAGGACGTCGCCGGACGGGAACAGGCGCTTCAGCGATTCGCCGGCGAGGGCGAACTGCTCGGTCAGGCCATTGATGCGATGCAGCTCGCCACCGGCGACACCGGACCAGGATTCCTTCGCCGCAGCCACCCGCTTGCTGGCCTGCGCGATCAGCGCCGGATCGAAGCGGCCCAGCGCGCTGCTGTGGTAGTCGCCGGCCAGGTGATGCACCAGGTCGTAGGCCTGGCGCACCGCCGCTAGACGCGGCGCCTTGCGGCCGTCACCGGGCGAATCGGCCTGGGCGCAGAAAAACAGCAGGTCACGGGCCAGCGGTTCGGAAATCTCGCTGCCGCCGCGTTCGAGGATGCGCAGCTGCGCCAGCAGCCGCGACGCGACCCGCTTGCTGAACACGTCGGGCGACAGCAGGCCGGCGGCCTGCGCTTCGAACATCGACGCCGCCAGCTTCCACAGCGTGGCCGCTTGCAGGTTGTCGGTGCCGGCGCCCAGTCCCGCGAAGATGTGGCTCATGCGCTGGGCCGTACCTGGGGTCGGCGCCCGCATGATCGACAGCATCCGGCTCTCGATTGCCGAGCGGGTGCTGGCATCGGGCTGGCAAGCGATCGCGCGCTCGTCAGGCGGCAATGGCAGCCATTGCCAATCGTGAAACCACAGGTCGGCCGGGTGAATGCGATCAGCGCCGGCGATCTCCTGCACCGCGCGGTACTGCGGGAACATCGCCAGGGACGACACATGCTTGCCGGCCAGCAGGCGGGCCACGTAATCCATCAAGGCAAAGCAGGCGGCCTCGATCGCGGCGACCGCGTGGGCGTCGATCGACCGCGGCTTGGCAATGAAACGCTGGACGCAGGCTTCACAGGCGCGCAGCAGGCTGGCCCCGGCTTGCAGGGCGACCAACTCCAGCGCGCCGACGCCCTGGTGCAGGTGCTGACGGGCGCTGTGCAGCACCGCGGGGTCGACCACATCGACATCGGCGTCGAAGGTGGTTTCAGACTCCTTCAGATGGCGTCGCAGCGACTTCAGCGCCAATTCGAGGGAGCGCCTGAGCTCTTCCTGCACCCAGGACAGGGCACTCAGATCGCTCAGACCGTCCGCCGATTGAGGATTGCGCAAGCTGTCCATGCGATGCCTTGATTCTGGTGTTTCAGCGCGGCGGTGTTCGACGCGGTCAGACGATCTTGAAACGCGCCACCGAATGCTTCAGCTCGTCGGCCGTGTGCGACAGCTCGCGCACCATCTGCGCCGTCGATCGCGTGCCCTCGCCGGTCTGTTCGGTGACCGCGAAGATGTGCTGGATGTTGGCCGCCACCACATTGGCCGATTGCGCTTCGCCAAGGGCACGGCTGGAGATGTCGGTGATCAGGTCGGACAGCTGGTGCGACACCCGGTCGATGTCGTTCAGCGCATTGCCCGCGGCGTCCGTCAGCCGGGTTCCTTCGACCACGCCCTGCGTCGAGCGCTCCATCGCGGCCACCGCGTCCAGCGTGTCGGTCTGAATGGCCTTGACCAGCGCGGCAATCTGCCGCGTCGCATCGGCCGAGCGTTCTGCGAGCCGCTGCACCTCCTCGGCCACGACCGAGAAGCCGCGCCCGGCTTCGCCAGCCGATGCGGCCTGGATGGCAGCGTTCAGCGCCAGCACGTTGGTCTGCTCCGTGATGTCAGAGATCAGTTCGGTGATCTCGCCGATCTCCTGCGACGACTCACCGAGCCGCTTGATGCGCTTGGAGGTTTCCTGGATCTGGTCGCGGATGGTGTTCATGCCGCCGATGGTGTCTTGCACCGCCTTCAGCCCCGATTCGGTGGCCGTCAGCGACTGGCGGGCCACGGCCGCCGTCTGCTGCGCCTGCGCCGACACCTCGTTGATGCGCCCGGCCATCTGCAGCACCGACTCGCCGGTGTCGCGGATCTCGCGCAGCTGTTCGCTTGACGCGGCCATCAGCTCGGTCGAGGTGGCATCGACCAGCTGGGTGGTCTCGGTCACCCGGCTCACCGTGCCCTGCACCTGCGCGACCAGTGTTCGCAGCTCTTCAACCGTGTAGTTGACCGAATCGGCGATGGCGCCGGTGATGTCTTCGGTGACCGTGGCCTGCTGCGTCAGATCGCCTTCGGCGACGCTTTGCAGCTCGTTCATGAGGCGCAGGATGGCTGCCTGATTGGCATCGTTGACGCGCTTGGCCTCGCCTTGCAGGCGTTCGGCATCGACGCGTTGCTGCTCCATCTGCTGCGCACGCTGCGCCTGCTCGAAGGCGAACAGCTTGCGCTGCCCGAACACTCCGGCGCACACGGCCACCGCCGCCACCAGCAACAGCCCGGCGACACCCTGCTGCGACGACGAGCCGTCTCCCGAAGCGAACGACAGAACCACGACGGCCAGCACACCGAGCATGCCGATCCAGATCAATGCGGTCAGCCATTTCCGCTGCTGCTCGATGGGTCGGTTGGCGATCAGCGGGACACCTGAAGCGCGCCTGACCACAGCGGATGGCGCCGGTTGCGACCGAGATTCGGCGAAATCGGCCATGCCCGAGGGGGCAGACTCGGAAATGATGGACGGGTCGAACTCGCGCACGCCACGACCGCCTATGCCCTCGAGTACCACGGTGCGTTCCATGTCCATGTCGATCTCCAGTGGCGACCGCTTGTCAGCCATGTGATGGCCCTCCATCGACGCGGGTGCCGGCGCGTCGGCGAAGCGGGTGTCAGAGGCGTTTCTGTCGCGCCCCGTCTCGGATTTCTTCAGTTTGTCCAGAAAAGCCATGGAACCCTCGCTCAGCGATTGTGGTGACTCGTGGGGTACCAGACCCACCGATATCGAGGCCTTCTTACCGTCAGTTCGTCGAATGCGTCACAACGCCGAAGCGAGGTGATGTTCGGCGCGGTCATCGAACGATCTTCAGAAATGCCGGGTGCCTGACCAGGCGGGCGAGACTGATCTCCTGCCACACCCGGCCGTCGGCATCGCACCAGCGCGGGCCTGCGAACGATGGCGCCGAAGGCACCGGCCGGGCACCCGCCTCGACCGACAACTGGTCTTCACCACGCAGCCCCGCCAATCGATCGACCAGCAGCGCCGCGTTGACATCGAGCGACGCGTTGAAGCCCACGAGCATCGCTTGATCGCGACCCTCGGGCCGAGCCGCGATGCCCAGGAAGCTGGCCAGGTCGACCACGCCGTGCAATTGACCGCGCAAGTTCGCCACGCCCAGAAACCAGGGCTGCGCATGCGAGACACCCGCAATGGGCGACATCGAGAAGATTTCACCTGCCTCCTGCAGCGGGAACAGGAACCCGTGCCCGCCGCATTCGACCGCCAGCCAGGCCCGGCCGCGCACCGTCGAGCGCGCCTCTTGCAATCGCTGCGCCAAGCGATTTTGCAGAGCGCGCAGTGCTTCCTTGTCGGCCATGAGGGGTTGGGTGTGGGTCGGTGCGTGGTTTCAGGTCAGCGGCAACGGTGCCGCCGGTCGATCAAACCGCCGAGACACGTCACCGCCATCAGCCGAAGGCTCGAATCTTCGCCGTTAACTCCTCGGCGTT
>JAYVEB010000061.1:0-16976 GCA_043749095.1 Burkholderiales bacterium
CCGCGGCGGCCGTGCCGTCCAGCTCGGCATTGAACCGCATGGCCGGTCAGTCGGCCGCGATGAAGCAGGTGCGCGCGCTGGTCGACAAGGTGGCGCGCAGCATGGCGCCGGTGCTGGTGCAAGGCGAGTCCGGCACCGGCAAGGAACTGGTCGCGCGCGCCATCCATGAGGTCAGCGTGCGCAGCACTCAGCCCTTCATCGCCGTCAACTGCAGTGCCATCCCCGACCACCTGCTGGAAGCGGAATTCTTCGGCTACCGGCGCGGGGCCTTCACCGGTGCCAACGAAGACCGAGAGGGCTTCTTCCAGGCCGCCGATGGCGGCACGCTGTTTCTCGACGAGATCGGCGAATTGCCGTTGGCTATGCAGTCCAAGCTGTTGCGTGCAGTGCAGGAGCGCTCGGTGCGACCGGTGGGTGCCGTCAACGAGCTGCCGGTCAATGTGCGACTGCTCAGCGCCACCCACAAGGACCTGGGTGTCGAGGTGCAGGCCGGGCGCTTTCGCCAGGACCTGTACTACCGGCTCAACGTGATCCAGATCCGCGTGCCGCCGTTGCGCGAACGGCTGGAAGACCTGGCGGGCATCGGCGAACGGGTGCTCGAATGGATCGCCCGCGACGCCGGCGTGTGGCCTGCGCCGCGGTTGACACCCGCCGCGCTGTTGCACCTTGCTCGCCACCCCTTCCCCGGCAATGTGCGCGAGTTCGAAAACCTGCTGCACCGGGCGGTGGCACTGTCCGGTCGCGACACCATCGACGCGGGCGATCTGGCGTTGCCTGGCGACGCGCCGGCGGATGTGTGGGCGACAGAGCTGATGTCCTCGTCCGCACTCGCCGATGCGTCTGCAGCGATGCCGCAGGTGGCCATGCCGGTCGACCCGCCTCGCCCGTTGTCCGCGACGGTGAATGTGGCAGCGGGCTTGCCCAGCGACCTCGCGGTCTACCTCGACGACATCGAGCGCGACATGCTGCTGCGCGCGCTCGAACAGCATCGCTTCAACCGCACCGCGGCTGGCGCCAGCCTGGGGCTGTCGCTGCGGCAGATGCGCTATCGCATGGCCCGGCTGCATGTGATGGACGGTGCCGATGCCCACCTCGACGCCGAGCGTGGCAACGCCTGAACCCGGCGGCGATTGGCAGCGGGGCTGGTGTGCGCGCGCGCGCCATTGCCCGTCGCCGCACTTCGGGCCGCGGCCCGAGGGCAGCGTGGTCAGCCTGGCCCTGGTGCATTCGATCAGCCTGCCACCGGGCGTTTACGGTGGCGCCGAGGTCGAGCAGTTTTTTTTGAACCAGCTCGATGTGTCGGCGCACCCGTATTTCGATGCGCTGCGCGGCCTGCGTGTGTCAGCGCATTTCTTCATTCGCCGCGATGGCGAGTGCGTGCAGTTCGTGTCTTGCCGCGAACGCGCCTGGCATGCCGGTGCATCCCAGTGGCGGGGGTGCACCAACTGCAACGACTTTTCGGTCGGCATCGAACTGGAAGGGCTTGAAGGCGAGGGCTTCCAGGCGGCGCAGTACGCGCGCCTGGTCGAACTGCTGCGCGCGCTCGCGGGCGTTGGACAGCACCTCGATGTGGCCGGCCATGAGCATGTGTCGGCCGGGCGCAAGGCCGATCCCGGCAGCGGCTTCGACTGGGCGCGGCTTATCGCTGAGTTGGGCTGGCCGGCACGGTGTTTTCCCGAGGGATTGCCGGCACTGTCGTGATGTCCTTGCGGCGCTGAGTGGCTGCACCGGCACCGTGGCGCTCGGCGGTGAATTCGCTCCCCAAGGATTGGTGCGCGATCCCGCGCGAGATGGGCCGCAAAGCCAATGGACGCGCGGCCAGTCAGCAGATGCTGCAGCGTCTGAGCGGCTGCACAAGGCATGGGTGCGTTCTTCGTCGATCGTGGTGCCGCCACAGGCGTTGAAGAGGGCCTGATCAGACGATGTCATTTTTATGGCAAGACGCTAGCGGTAGCGCTTGAAGCCACTTCAGACCCCAGATATAGTGTCGTGATGCAAAACGCATCCCCCCTCAGGCGTCAATAATCGGCGCTTGTTTGCTACTGACACGAGGCCTCGGCGCACCCTCGGAACTGTCCGGGCGGCGCAGGCCATCTCAACGCACGACACGCTGATTTCCCTGCGCCGCGTCTGCCGGCCAGGGCATCGGCCCCCAGCCCTCCCACACACACCACCAAGAAGCGCGGCAACGAACCCCTTCGCACACCCAACGCACACCAAAGGCTGACCATGCAAGCACTCCACATTGCCCCTCGAGCCACCGCCTACGCTGCCGACGCGCCCGCCACGTCGACCGCAGCACCGGCGTCTGCCTACGAGGCCTTCCACATCATCCGTCGCAACGGTGCGGTGGTGCCATTCGAGCCGAACAAGATTGCGGTGGCGCTGATGAAGGCCTTCCTTGCGGTGCACGGCACCCAGGGCGCGGCCTCGGCCAGCGTGCGAGAGACCGTCGATGGTCTGACCGAATCGGTGGTGCGCGCGTTGCTGCGCTCGCGCCCGGGCGGCGGCACCTTCCACATCGAGGACATCCAGGATCAGGTCGAACTCGGCCTGATGCGCGGCGGCCATCACGAAGTCGCACGGGCCTATGTGCTGTACCGCGAGCGCCGGTCGCAGGAGCGCGCCAAGCAATCACAGCCTGTGGCCGTGAGCGAGGCGACGCTGACGGTGCTCGATGGCGGTCGGCGCGTGCCGCTGGAGGCTATCCATCTGCAGGCCATCGTGCACGCAGCCTGCGAAGGTCTGGGCGCAGAGGTCCGCGCCGAGCCCATCCTCGTCGAAACCCGCCGCAATCTGTATGACGGCGTGCCGATTGCCGAGGTGCACAAGGCCTCGATCCTGGCCGCCCGCACGCTGATCGAGAAAGACCCGGGCTACACCCGCGCCACCGCGCGGCTGCTGTTGCACACCATCAGCCGCGAGATCCTGGGCGAAGAGGTGCTGCAAGCAGACATGCACACCCGCTATGCCGAGTACTTCGGTGGCTACATCAAGAAGGGCGTGCAGGCCGAACTGCTCGACGACAAGCTGCTGCAGTTCGATCTGGCGCGCCTGGGCTCGGCGTTGAACGCCGAGCGCGACATGCAGTTCGACTACCTCGGCCTGCAGACGCTGTACGACCGCTATTTCCTGCACATCGACGAGGTCCGCATCGAGATGCCGCAGGCCTTCTTCATGCGCGTGGCGATGGGGCTTGCGCTGGGCGAGATCGACCGCGAGGCGCGTGCGATCGAGTTCTACGAGGTGCTGTCCAGCTTCGATTTCATGAGCAGCACGCCGACGCTGTTCAACGCCGGCACGCGCCGCTCGCAGCTGTCGAGCTGCTACCTGACGACCGTGGCCGATGACCTCGACGGCATCTACGAGGCGCTAAAGGAGAACGCGCTGCTGAGCAAGTTTGCCGGTGGCCTGGGCAACGACTGGACCAACGTGCGCGCCCTCGGCAGCCACATCAAGGGCACCAACGGCAAGAGCCAGGGTGTGGTGCCGTTCCTGAAGGTGGTCAACGACACCGCGGTCGCGGTCAACCAGGGTGGCAAGCGCAAGGGCGCGGTGTGTGCCTATCTGGAAACCTGGCACCTCGACATCGAGGAGTTCCTGGAACTGCGCAAGAACACCGGCGACGACCGCCGTCGCACGCCCGACATGAACACCGCCAACTGGATTCCCGACCTGTTCATGAAGCGGGTGATGGACGGCAGCGACTGGACGCTGTTCTCACCCAGCACCTGCCCTGATCTGCACGACACCTTCGGCAAGGCCTTCGAGACGGCCTATGTCGGCTACGAAGCACGTGCCGCCGCGGGCGAGATCAAGCTGCACAAGAAGATCCCGGCGCGTGACCTGTGGCGCAAGATGCTCTCGATGCTGTTCGAGACCGGGCATCCCTGGATCACCTTCAAGGACGCCTGCAATGTGCGTTCACCGCAGCAGCATGTCGGCGTCGTGCATTCGAGCAACCTGTGCACCGAGATCACGCTCAACACCAGCGCCACTGAGATCGCGGTGTGCAACCTGGGGTCGGTGAATCTGGTGCACCACCTGAGCGATGGCCCTAAGGGCAAGCAGATCGACCACGCGAAACTGAAGCGTACCGTGGCCATTGCGATGCGCATGCTCGACAACGTGATCGACATCAACTACTACGCGGTGAAGAAGGCGCGCGACTCGAACCTGCGCCACCGGCCAGTGGGCTTGGGCATCATGGGCTTCCAGGATGCGCTGCACGAATTGCGAGTGCCTTATGCATCCGATGCCGCGGTCGATTTCGCCGACCGCTCGATGGAGGCGGTCTGCTACCACGCGTACTGGGCATCGACCGAGCTGGCCGCCGAGCGCGGTCGCTATTCCAGCTACCGCGGCTCGCTGTGGGACCGCGGTATCCTGCCGCTGGACTCGCTGGATCTGCTGGCCGAAGCGCGCGGTGACGCGTCCTATGTTGATGTCGATCGCAGCAGCACGCTTGACTGGAATGCACTGCGTGGCCGCATCGCCGAGCACGGCATGCGCAACTCCAACTGCGTGGCCATCGCACCGACCGCGACCATCTCCAACATCATCGGCGTCAGCGCGTCGATCGAACCGTCGTTCGGCAACCTGTCGGTCAAGAACAACCTGTCGGGCGACTTCACCGTCGTCAACGAATACCTGGTGCGCGATCTGAAGCAGCTCGGCCTTTGGGACGACGTGATGGTGATGGACCTGAAGCATTTCGAGGGCTCGCTGCGCCGCATCGACCGGGTACCCGAAGACCTGAAGGTGCTGTACGCGACCGCGTTCGAGATCGACACCGAGTGGCTGGTCGAGGCCGCCGCCCGCCGCCAGAAGTGGATCGATCAGGCGCAGTCGCTGAACATCTACATGGCCGGCGTGTCGGGCAAGAAGCTCGATGAAACCTACAAGCTGGCTTGGCTGCGCGGCTTGAAGACCACCTACTACCTGCGCACGGTGGGTGCCACGCATGCAGAGAAATCGACGGTGAAGGCGGGCCAGCTCAATGCGGTGAGTAGCGGCTCCTCAGGCTCTGCGCAGGCTGCCGCTGCGATCCATCAGGCCCAGCAATCGAGCGCTGACGCGGCCACCGACATCAAGCACTGCGCGATCGACAACCCCGACTGTGAAGCATGCCAGTGACGCGCGTCGCGCTGTCGGCGACCGCATCCGCGCACGTCGAAGAACGATGGCGCCAGCGGTCGCCGAACCGATGAGCGACGCAGCCGCGCAACAAAGAAGTTCGGCGCGCGGTCTTGTCTGACAGGTAATGCTTTGTTTTTTTCGATATCGCTCGGATAATCAATATTGATTGGAAATCAACCATGCTGGTTTGGGAAGAAGAAATTAAATCACCGACGTTGCCTCCGGCCGCCTTTGCCAAGTCGCGGATTCCTGACGACATTCAAAGCCTGCGTGCCGAAGTGGAAGGTTTCGCCGCCAAGGCGCCGCAAGTGGTCATTTCTGACGAACCCATTCATCCGTTGGCCGCCAAACCCGTTGAAACCCGTCGCGTGGTTGCTGCCGACAAGCGCATCATCAACGGTCGCACCGACGTCAACCAATTGGTTCCGTTCAAGTACAAATGGGCCTGGGAAAAGTATCTCGCTACCTGTGCAAACCACTGGATGCCACAGGAGGTCAACATGTCTCGCGACATCGCGACCTGGAAAGACCCAAACGGCCTGACCGATGACGAACGCCGCATCATCATGCGAAACCTCGGGTTTTTCGTGACCGCAGATTCTCTGGCCGCCAACAACATCGTGCTGGGGACGTATCGCCACATCACCGCGCCCGAATGCCGGCAGTTTTTGCTGAGGCAGGCTTTCGAAGAGGCTATCCATACCCACGCCTACCAATACATCGTCGAATCGCTGGGTTTGGACGAGGCCGAAATCTTCAACGCCTACCACGAGGTCCAGTCGATCCGCGACAAGGACGAGTTCTTGATCCCCTTCATTGAGGCGATCATGGATCCGAATTTCAACACTGGCACGCACGAAACCGACCAGACGCTGCTCAAATCGCTGATCGTTTTCGCCTGTCTGATGGAAGGTTTGTTCTTTTACGTCGGTTTCACGCAGATTCTGGCGCTCGGCCGGCAGAACCGGATGACCGGTGCCTCGACGCAGTATCAGTACATCCTGCGCGATGAATCGATGCATTGCAATTTCGGCATCGACCTGATCAATCAGATCAAACTGGAAAACCCGCTGCTGTGGACGGCGCAGTTTAAGGCCGAAATCAAGGCGCTTTTCATGCGAGCGGTCGAATTGGAATATCGCTACGCTGAAGACACGCTGCCGCGCGGCGTGCTTGGCATGAATGCGTCGATGTTCAAGGGATATTTGCGCTACATCGCCAATCGGCGCGCTACCCAAATCGGCTTGGACGCCCTCTTTCCAAACGAAGAAAACCCGTTTCCCTGGATGAGCGAGATGATCGATCTGAAAAAGGAAACCAATTTTTTCGAAGGCCGTGTCACCGAATACCAGTCCGGTGGCGCACTGTCATGGGATTGAAAAGCGTTTTGCCGATGCCTGTGTGGGGTTGAAGTGAGACGATCAGGATTTGCAAACTGGAAGGGGCCGACGCAGAAGCGGCATCTCCGGTTTGATACCCGATTCACCGCACCGGGGCGCCCGTCATGGGCAGTTTCCGGGTGGTGAATAACTGTTCGGTACCGACCTTCGGTGGCCGAGCAGTGTTCCTTTAACTTGATCAAGGAGAATGTAATGGCAACTGCGAAAAAGGCCGCCCCGGCCAAGAAGGCTCCGGCCAAGAAAGCCGCGCCTGCGAAGAAGGCAGCACCTGCGAAGAAGGCTCCGGCCAAGAAGGCAGCACCTGCGAAGAAGGCTCCGGCCAAGAAGGCAGCACCTGCAAAGAAGGCCGCTCCGAAGAAGGTCGCCAAGAAGGCCGCCGCTCCTGCGAAGAAGGCTGCTCCCAAGGCTCCTGCGAAGAAGGCTGCTGCGAAGAAGGCGCCCGCTACCCCAGCCCCTGCGGCGGCCAAACCGGCCGCTCCCGCTGCGAAAACCTCGCTCAGCCCCCAGGCTGCGTGGCCGTTTCCGACAGGCACCAAGCCCTGACGCGAAAGTCCGCACCATGCGGGCTTTCGTCGTCATATCAACCCGGCTTCGGCCGGGTTTTTTTATGGCCGGAAGAACTTGCCGGGTCGCTCAAAGCCCGAGCGATGTCCGATCGATGAGGTGATTTTGCCCGCCACGACAGGCGATCTTCAAGGCACCGACGCGGTTGCCCAGTTCGACGCAGCGGCGCAAGGGCCAGCCGCGCTCCAGCCCGTACAGCAAGGCGCCACGGAAGGCGTCGCCACAACCCGTCGGATCGACCACCTCGCTGGCAGCCACGCCCGCCACATGGGTGCGCTGGCCTTGTTCCCACACATCGCAACCGTCGGCACCCAGCGTGACGACGACGCCTGCCAGGTGCGAGGTTGACAGCGACTCGAGGCTCTCGCCGGTGCGGTCGCACAGCATGCGAGCCTCATAGTCGTTGACTGCCAACCAGCGGGCCTGGGACACGAAGCGCTTGAGCTCGGGGCCATCGAACAACGGCAGGCCTTGACCCGGATCGAAGACGAACGGTATGCCTGCGGTAGCCAGCTGCGTGGCGTGCTCGAGCATCGCGTCGCGACCGTCGGGCGCGATGATGGCAATGCGGATGTCGTCGCGCACCGGAACCGGCGTTTGCTGCGCTGACTGCATCGCCCCGGGGTGGAATGCGGTGATCTGGTTGTTGCTGCTGTCGGTGATGATGATCGCCTGTGCGGTGAAGCTGTCACTGATGCTGGCGACGTGCTCGGTGCTGACGCCCCAGGATTGCAGGCGCTGCAGGTATTCGCCGCCGTCGCTGCCGAGCGCCGCCAGCACCAGTGGCTCTCCGCCGAGCCGGCTCAGGGTGTAGGCGATGTTGCCGGCGCAGCCGCCGAACTCGCGCCGCAGCGTCGGCACCAGAAAGGACACATTCAGGATGTGCACCTGTTCGGGCAGGATCTGCTCGGCGAAGCGGCCGGGGAACATGGTGATGGTGTCGAACGCAAGAGAGCCGCAGATCAAGGCAGGCATGGATGCTCCAGGGGAAGTTGACGGTAGTGGATCGGCGCAATGAACGTCGCAAGGAAAGCCGCAAAGAAGGCCGCAAGAAAAGCCGCGCGATCAGGGGTAGAAGACCTCGACGGTGTAGCCACTGACGCGACCGCCGGCGACTCGAAAGCGCAGCGACAACGGCGTGTCCAGCCCGGGGACCAGCCGCGGATCGACGACGCTGAAGTCGAGTGGGGACAGCGACCGCCGCGCGACCAGCTCGCCATCGGAGCCGGTCAGGCTCAGGTCGACCGAGGGCATCGCGATGGCCCACTCGCCGCGGTTGCGCAAGGTGAGGGCCAGCCGCAGGATGTGTGCGTCGCTGTCGGGCGCTGACGCGGCATCGTCCGGCGCCGGAGCAGGTCCCTGGCCCTGGGTCAGGGCAGTGCTTTCGATGCTCACGTCGGCAATGCGTTGCAGGGTGTCGATGCGGCAGCGTGCGACTGCACAAAAGCCCTGCAGCCAGGGCAGTGCGCCCGGATGCTGGGCCGCTATGACCTGCCGGAAATGATGAATCACCTGCGCGCCCAGCAGCAGTGATGACAGCGCCACCAGTCCCCACAGCATCCGGCGCATCGTCGGCTGTTGCCAGCGTTCGCTGCGCTGCGCCTGCTGCAGGAAGCCGGGCGTGACTTCGGGCGCCGTGTCGTCCAGCGTGGCCGGCGAAACGGCCTCGGTATCGGTGGGCGCTGCGTCGGCCTCATCAGACGCTGCGAACGCGGCTTCAGTTGCTGGCGTATCGCTGTGAGCGTTCTCTTCCAGCACCTGCTCATCACCGGTATCCGCGTCACCCTGCGCATCGGTCTGATGCACCGCAGGCTCGGCCGCTGACGCCGGCATCGGCGTCTCGACCTGTGCCCAGTCCTCCGGCTCAGCGTACGGCGTCTCTGAGATTGGCGTTTCGTCGGCGCGATCGGCGGCGAACGATGCGGTCGCCGTGACGTCGTTGTTGGCCGGCTGCGGCATTTCCGGCGGTGCCTGCCAGGGCGGTGGGGTGTCGTGTTCGAGATCGAACAGGCTTTGCTGCGCGTTGAACACCGCTTGGCAGCGGCCGCAACGCACCCAGCCGTCGGACACCTTGAGCTGGTCCTGGACCACCCGGAACATGGTGCCGCAAGCGGTGCAACGGGTGGCCAGGTTCATCGCAGAATGATGCCACGCCGACTGCTGAACGCGGCCTCAGGCCGGCCGATGCGCGGTCATCAGGATCCAGCCGTCTTCCGCATCGCTGACCTGAAGCGTCAGCCAGGGTGCATACGCCTCGACCAGCTCGTCGGCCTGCCGGTCGAGGATGCCGGCCAGCACCAGGTCACCACCGGCTTGCACATGGCCGCACAACAGCGGCGCCAGCAATTTCAGCGGCGTGGCCAGGATGTTGGCCAGCACCAGCGGATAGGTCCCGCTGGCGAGCTCGGGCAGGCCGGCACGCAAGCCGACGCCGTTGGCTGTCGCGTTGTCATCGGTGGCCTGCACTGCGGCCGGATCGATGTCCACTCCCTCCACACCTAAGGCGCCATGCAGCGCCGCGCCGATCGCCAGGATGCCCGAACCGCAGCCGTAGTCGAGCACACGCGACCACTGCACGGCGCGTTCTGCCGTCTGGTTCGCGATCCAGCGCAAACACATCCGTGTCGTCGGGTGGGTGCCGGTGCCAAACGCCATGCCGGGGTCGAGCCGGATCACCTTCAGCGCTTCGGCCGGCACCTCGTGCCAGCTTGGCACGACCCAGAAGGTCGGCGTCACCGGCACCGGTGTGAACTGCGATTGCGTCAGACGCACCCAGTCCTGGTCGACCAGTTCGGTGATGGACTGCAGCTGCACCGCCGCCGCCCAATCCTGCGCCAGCAGCGTGTCGCTTGCATCGTGTGCCGCGGCCTCGTCATTGAACAGTGCTTTGACGATGGAGCGGTCCCAGCCGCCGCGCGGAGCCGGCATGCCCGGCTCGCCGAACAGCGCGCGCTCGGCATCGGTGTTCGCATCGGCGTCTTCCACCGACACCGACAGCGCGCCCAACTCGTCCATCAGCGCATCGGACACCGCTTCCGCCTCGTCCTGCGGGCACAACAACATCAGCTCGACCATGTCAGTCCGCTGCGATCAGCGCTGCTTGCGCTCGCTCATCCACCCTTCGAGGTAGTGGATGTTGGTGCCGCCCTCGATGAATTTCGCATCGGCCATCAGCTCGCGGTGCAAAGGGATGTTGGTCGAGATGCCTTCGATCACCGTCTCCGACAGCGCGATGCGCATGCGCGCCAGCGCCTGATCGCGGGTGTCGCCATGCACGATGATCTTGCCGATCATCGAGTCGTAGTTCGGCGGCACGTAGTAGTTGGTGTACGCATGCGAATCGACCCGCACGCCTGGCCCGCCCGGCGGGTGCCAGGTGGTGATGCGGCCGGGCGACGGCGTGAACTTGTACGGGTCTTCGGCGTTGATACGGCATTCGATCGAATGGCCACGGCACTCGATTTGCCACTGCGTGAACGGCAGCTTCTCCATCGCCGCGACGCGGATCTGCATCTGCACGATGTCGATGCCCGTCACCAACTCGGTCACCGGGTGTTCGACCTGCACGCGGGTGTTCATCTCGATGAAGAAGAACTCGCCGTTCTCGTAGAGGAATTCGAATGTGCCGGCGCCACGATAGCCGATCCTCTTGCAGGCGGCGGCACAGCGCTCGCCGATGCGCTCGATCACGCGGCGCGGGATGCCTGGTGCCGGCGCTTCCTCGATGATCTTCTGGTGGCGGCGCTGCATCGAGCAGTCGCGGTCGCCCAGCCACACCGCATTGCGGTGCTGGTCGGCCAACACCTGGATTTCGATGTGCCGCGGGTTCTCGAGGAACTTCTCCATGTACACCGACGGGTTGCCGAAAGCGGCACCTGCCTCGGTGCGCGTGGTTTGCACTGCATGGATCAGCGCCGCTTCGGTGTGCACCACCCGCATGCCGCGCCCACCGCCACCGCCGGCCGCTTTGATGATGACCGGGTAGCCGATGGCCCGCGCGGTGCGCACGATCTCGCGCGGGTCGTCGCCCAGCGCACCTTCGCCGCCGGGCACGCACGGCACGCCCGACTTGATCATGGCCTGCTTGGCCGACACCTTGTCGCCCATCATCCGGATGCATTCCGGGGTCGGGCCGATGAAGGTAAAGCCGCTGCGCTCGACGCGCTCGGCGAAATCGGCGTTCTCGGACAGGAAGCCGTAGCCGGGGTGGATTGCCTCGGCGTCGGTGACCTCGGCGGTCGAGATGATCGCTGGCATGTTCAGGTAGCTCAGGCTCGACGCGGCCGGGCCGATGCACACCGCCTCGTCAGCGAGCTTCACGTATTTCGCGTCGCGGTCGGCCTCGGAGTACACGACGACCGACTGGATGCCGAGCTCACGGCAGGCGCGCTGGATCCGCAGGGCGATCTCACCCCTGTTTGCTATCAGGATTTTCTTGAACATCACATCATCCGGTTCATTCGACGATGAACAGCGGTTGGCCGTATTCCACCGCCTGGCCGTTCTCGCACAGGATGCGGGTGATCCGGCCGGAGTGGTCAGCCTCGATCTCGTTCATGATCTTCATCGCCTCGATGATGCAGACCGCCTCTCCTTCCTTGACCTCGGAGCCGATGTCGACCAGCGGCTTGCCGCCGGGGCTGGACGAACGGTAGAAGGTACCGACCATCGGTGACTTGACGGTGTGCCCGGCCGCGACGACTTCGGCGGCGATCGGTGCCGGTAGCGGCGTCACATCGGCCACCGGGCGGGCGGCTGGCGGCGCGATCACATAGCTGGGCGCGGTAGCGTGCGGGTCGGCCTTGACGATGCGCACCTTGCCATCAGCCTCGGTGATTTCAAGTTCGGAGATGTTCGATTCGGACACCAGATCGATCAGCGTCTTCAGTTTGCGTAGGTCCATGGGGGAGCGCTCCAACGGGGGACTGGGGTGTCTGGGGAAAGCAGGGCAACGAGCCGGATGAGAGGCGTCGCGCGTCGAAGTGAACTTCGACTGTGCGACATCAGCGCCCCGGGTCAGCGAGGCCCGCGTCTCAGGACGTGCGCCAAGGCCAGCCGGTAGCCGTCGGCACCGAGGCCGCAGATCACACCGACGGCCAAAGCCGAAAAATAGGAATGGTGGCGAAAGGCCTCGCGCTGGTGGATGTTCGACAGATGTACTTCGATGAACGGGATCGCCACCGCCGCCAGCGCATCGCGCAGACCCACGCTGGTGTGGGTCAGCGCGGCCGGGTTGATGATGATGAACTGCGTGCCATCGTTGCGTGCGGCCTGCACCCGGTCGATCAGCGCGCCTTCGTGGTTGCTCTGGAATGATTGCAAAGCCGATCCGGCATCTATCGCCGTTTGGTGCAGATCTGCATCGATCTGCACCAAAGTGAGCGTGCCGTAGACGTCGGGTTCACGCGTGCCCAACAAATTCAGGTTGGGGCCGTGGAGCACGAGGATTTGCATGGATGAATGTCTGCAGGTTCCGAAAGAACCCGGTCACAGTGACGCAGCGGGCGGACTTTACGCTAGTTGAAGGCTGTAGTCGTGCGTTTGAACAAAATTGACGCGTCTATCTAAAAGCGCGCTGTTTTTGAGTGCCGATGCAATCAGGTCTGGCCCTTGGCGGCCCAGCCTGCCAGGTCGGACGCCTCCAGCGCGCCCAGTTTGCGGTCGATCACCCGGCCATCCTGGCCCACCACCACGGTGAACGGCAGCGAGCCGTCGACGTTACCCAGCGTGCGGCTCAGATCGGTGCCGGACAAGCCTGCCAGGCCGATCGGAAAACCCACCGGCCGTTTCGCCAGGAACTCGCGCACCGGTGTCGGGCTGTCGATCGCCAGGCCCAGCACGCGCCAGCCGGCATCCTGCTGCTGGCGGTAGAAGCCGTCGAGCAACGGCATTTCCTTGACGCAGGGCGGACACCAGGTCGCCCAGAAGTTCAGCAGCAGCGGGGCGCTGCGCAGGCTGTCCAGCACCAGTTCGCCCCCCTCGGGCCGCTCGAAGCGCTGCGCCCAGAAGTCAGGTCCGAGCCGGGTGCCGCTGTTGCCGCTCAGCCGTGTCTTCTGCCAGGACAGGCCGGCGCCTGCGGCGCCGGCCGCAATCGCCGCCCCAGCCAACACCCATGCGCGTCGTTTCATGTCGAAGCCTCCATCAGGCGGCGCAGCGCCATCAGATCGCCGCGCTGGGTTTGTCCGCTGGCATCGGGCTTGAGCCAGCCGCGCAGGTCGTCATGGTCGAGCACCGTCAGGAACACCGTCACTGCCTCGCCAAGGGCGCGGCTGGTGCTGCTGACGCTGAGCAGATCGACCGGCAGGCCGCGCGGGCCGTTGATGCTGCCGATGTCGAAATCGATGCCCTGGTTCAGCATCGAGATCTCGGCGCTCTTCGGGTCGTCGCAGAACAGTTGCAGGTGCACGCTGGACAGCCGCGTGGCGGTACCGCGCCAGACGGCGCCGGTCAAATGGGGCCGGAATTCGGCCAGCCGTTCCATCCAGTGCGCAGCTACCTCACGCAGCGCCGCCAGCTCGGCCGGCTGGCTGTCGGCGCAGAACAGGGCCAGGTAAGCACGTACCTCGCCTTCGACGGCGGTGTTGTCGGGCATCTCGGCCGAGCGTGTGCTGTGCTTTCCCAGCGCACGCGCCGCGCGCTGCTTGGCCGGGCCGTACTCCATGCCCTCCTCGACCACCAGCCGGGCGGCGGTGGCGGCGATCTCGGCCGTCAGTGCAGAAGACATGTGGCGCAGATTCCGTTCAAGGCATTTCGACCGCGCCCATGCGCGCGGCCACCGTGCCGGCCCGCGAGACCACGTAGGCCGAATCGGGTCGCCTCTCGAAGCGCTTCGGCGCCGGCAGCATCACCGCCAGCCGCGCGGCTGCCATCGGGGACAGCTGCGCCGCAGGCACATGAAAGTAATGGCGCGCCGCCGCCTCGGCGCCGAACAGGCCTTCGCCCCATTCGACGCTGTTCAGGTAGATCTCCAGGATGCGGCTTTTGTTCAACATCGCTTCGAGCATGAAGGTGACGATGAACTCCTGCGCCTTGCGCGGCAGACTGCGTTCCCCCGCCAGGAACAGGTTTTTCGCCAGCTGCTGAGTGATGGTCGAGCCGCCGACGACCTTCGGTTCGACCAGCGGTTTGGTCAGCGGCGCTGCGTTGGGCCTCGCGGCCTGCCGTTCGACGCGCTCATTGATCTTCGCGACCCGCGCCTCGGCTTTCTGGTTGCGCTCCCAGGCTTTTTCCAGCGCGTCCCACTCGACGCCGCTGTGTTCTGCGAAGCCGGCGTCTTCCGAGGCGATCACCGCGCGCCTCAGGTTCGGCGAGATCTGCGTGCCGGCGACCCACTGCTGGCTCCAGGCGATGCTGTGCTTCTCGACCAGCAGCCGCCAGATTTCGGAGCGCTGGAAGCTGGTCGACTGTGGGTCGACGAACCGCATCATCCCGATACGCACCGCAAACACCCCCTGCAGCGCCAGCGTGCACACCGCCAGCATCCCAATGAAGCGCAGCAGCGACGACCGCGCGCGCTTCATGGCGCCGCCTTGACAACCGCTGTATCAGCCAGCCGCTGCTGCAAGGCCGCCAGCACCGGCGCGGTGTCGGACCGCACACCGCGCCAGATGAAGAAGGCTTCGGCTGCCTGCTCGACCAGCATGCCCAGCCCGTCGCGTCCGCGGGCGCCATGTGATGCAGTCCACGCGAGGTAGGGGCGGGCTGCGGCGCCGTACATCATGTCGAGCGCTAAGGTGCCCGCGCGAAGCACGTGGGATGGCACCGGTGGTGCACTGTCTTGCAGGCTGCTGGCACTGGCGTTGACGACGACATCGAAGCCGGCGCCGGGTTGCTGCAGCGGCGCGACGCTGAGAGCGACGCCGTGCGCGGCGGCCCAAACCCTGTGCCTGGCGGCCAATGCCTGCGCCTTGTCCTGCGTGCGATTGCACAGCACCAGCGCGGCTGGCCGCGCGGCGATCAACGCCCCGAGTGCGCCGGCTGCGGCACCGCCGGCACCGATCAGCAGCACTCGCTGCCCGGCCAGCGGCACGGCCGCGTTGTGTTCGATGTCGCGCACCAGGCCGGCGCCGTCGGTGTTGTCGGCCAGCCAGCCACCGCGGTCCGCGGCCTCGAAACTCAGCACATTAGCTGCTTGCGCCAACATCGCGCGTTCGGTGTGCCGCGCAGCGAGCTGAAAGGCCTCGAACTTGAATGGCACGGTGATGTTGCAGCCGCGCGCAGGTCCACTGACGGGGCCTGTGGTGGCCGCGTCGAACTCGCCGACCTCGCCGTTGATCGACGCGGCGAACGCGCGCACCTGCCGGGCGAACCCTTCGTCATCGACAGGGCACAGCAGCCGGCCGTAGCGCAGCGCCTGCCCTGTGGCCTGCGCAAACATCGCGTGAATGAACGGGGACTGGCTGTGCGCCACGGGATTGCCGGCGACCAGGTAGTGGTCGAGAGGCATCGCGGTACTCATCGCGTCGGCCCGAGCGTGGTGGCTTCCAGGCCGTCTTCCCGTGTGAAGCGGAAGCGCGAGGTGACGACCAGCTGATCGGCCTGCGCGCGCATCTTCGCGTTGAACGGGCCGAACGGTGCGGCGGCCTGCACGATCGCGATCGCCTGCCGGTCGAGCACGCGCGATGTCGAAGCGCGGACGATCTCGGTGTCCACCACATTGCCGGCCGCATCGATCGTCACGTTCATCGTCAGCTCGCCGTACAGCTTCTGGCCACCCTGCTCGGGGAAGTTGCGTGTGCCGCGTTCCTCGATCTTGCGGCGCAGCTGGTCGGAGTACTGCGCATACGCCGCCTCCTTGGTGGCGGGGCTGATGTAGCGCTTTTTCGGCCGGGCGTTCGTCTCGTTGACCCGTTTTTCGATCTCGGCGAGCAACTGCACCAGTCGGCGCCGGCGCTCTTCCTGCGCGCGCTCCTCGGGCGAGCCCTCATCGGCACGGTCTCGAGGCGCCGGCATGCTCGCCAGCTCCCGGCGCACCTGGGTCAGTAGCTGCTGCTGGGTTTCCTGCAACTGCTCGATCTGCTTGCGCGACTCGTCCTGCGCATCGCCCGCCTCGGGCTGCGGCGACGGCAGCAGCGGCGAGGTCGCGCGGCCGCGATCGGCCTCGCCGCCGCCGGCCAGCGTCGCCTGCGCGATCGCCTGAGCCTGGTCCGGCGCCCCGGTGGAGCGGGCGTTGACCAGCACCACTTCGAGCGGGGTGTCTTCGAAGATCCGGTTGAAGCTTTCGGGTGCCACGAAGCGCACCGACAGCAGCACCGCATGCACCGCCGCCGAGACGATCAGCGCGATCTGCAGGGCCGACAGCTTGACCAGCATCGTGTTGTCTGTCGCGCCCGCGGCGGCTCAGGACGATTCCGCCACCGCGACGGCCGCGCCATCGACCGCAGCGTCCTGCATGTCGATCGCCAGCGTCAGCGGACCGGCGCTGTCCGCGCTGCCGTCGGCCGGGTCGTCGACCTCCGGCGCGTCATCGGCGGTGGTGGCCGGGTCGTCGATGCGTGCGATCACGTTCGCATGCAGATCCAGCGTCAGCAGGTCGCACCCGGTGATGCGCACCCGCACCCGCGCATTGCGCGGCAGCGCCTCGGCGCCGAGCGCGCGGAACACCAGCGGCAGCGTGTCGGCACGCACCAGCCCGTCCTTCATCACCGCGGCGTCGAGCTCGGTGATGCCCTCTTGTTCCAGGTGCTTCAGCGTCCAGTAGCGCTCGATCGCCGACTGGAAGCCGTTGTAGGCGCTGTAGGCCGCATCGAAGCCCGAGATGATCGCGAACAGCGCGGTGTCCTTGTGCCTGAAAGGTGCGACCAGCGCCGCGGTGTTGCCATGGCGGGCGCAGGCAATGATCTGCCATTGGTTCACCAGGTCGACATAGCGGCG
>JAYVEB010000062.1:0-5771 GCA_043749095.1 Burkholderiales bacterium
TGTTTCAGCTCACGGCGCTGTTGGGCTTCAAGGGACAAGGTGGCCGTGGGTCGTGCAGTCAAACGGCCGAGGCCGATCGGCTCGCCTGTTTCATCGCAAAAACCGTACTCACCGCTTTCGACGCGGTTCAGCGATTGCGCGATCTTCTTCAGCAGCTTGCGCTCACGGTCGCGGGTACGCAACTCCAGTGCATGCTCCTCCTCGATCGTGGCGCGGTCGGCCGGGTCGGGGACGATGGAAGTGTCCTCGCGCAGATGCTCGGTTGTTTCGCCGGCATTGCTGAGCAGGTCGTCCTTCAACTTCTTCAGCGTCGCGCGGAAGAAATCGAGCTGCTTGTCGTTCATGTACTCGCTGTCGGGCATGGCCAGCACTTCGGCTTCGGTCAGGTCCTTGCCCGCCTTGGTCTTCCACGCGTTCGCCAGTTTCGGGTCGGACTTCTGGGCGACGCGCGGCGTGTCAACGCCGAGGTTGTTCATCTGGCGGGTCGGCGGACGCGGCGGCGCAAAGCGATCGGCAAAGCGCGAGGTGGGCGGGGGCAGCGGCGCGGTCGGCATCGGCGCGCCATAACGAGACTTGGCCGCCGATTTGGCGCGCGGGGCCTTGGCGGGCGCAGGCGCCACCACGGCCGGGACCGCGGGTGCCGACACCTTGGGCGCGACGGCCTCTTTCACAGCGGCCGGAGGGAGATTTTTCAACATGGGTTTCGGAGCAGACTTTCCAGCGGTCGCAGCGGATTTCGCCACTTTGGCCGGAGCAACTTTGGGAGCGGTCGAGACCGGGACAGGCTTGGGTGCAGGCTTCGCTGCAGCCTGGGCCCGGCTCGGGGCGGTCACGGGCGCCGATTTGGGCGCCCGCGTGGGTATCTTCTTGGGGGGCGGAGGTGTCTTGTTCGGGGGCGAGGATTTCACCGACGCCGACGCTGTGGCCTTCTTCTTGAGCACGGAGGCGGTTCGCGCGGCAGAGGGCGCAGACTTGGCCGGGGATTGGGTCACAGGGTTCTCCTCGCAGCGGGTTTATACCGCCAGGGTGCGAAACGAGCGCCGCTTTGGCACCACGGCGTTTCGATCGTTGTGAATCGCAAAGCGGGGCGGATTGTAGCCACGCGGCGGGGCACCGACCGCCATCACACGAGGCATTGCTCCAGCCCGTGGAGAAATATGTCTCGCGGCAGGTCAATGCCGATGAACACCATCTTGCTGTTCTTCTTCTCGCCGGGCGCCCAGAGCGGACCGAGGTCGCTGCCCATCAGCTGGTGCACGCCCTGGAAGATGACCTTCTTCGGCGAGCCTTTCATGAACAGCACGCCCTTGTAGCGCAGCAGCTTCGGACCGTAGACCTGCACGATCGACGCCAGGAAGTCTTCCAGCTTCGCGGGGTTGAAGGCCTTGTCGGAGCGGAAAACGAAAGACTTCACGTCGTCGTCGTGCGCATGGTGGCTGGGGTGGTCGCAGTGCTCGCCATGCTCGTGGTCGTGATGCGCGTGGTCGTGGGCGTCGGCCTTCAGGAAATCCGGGTCGATGTCGAGCTTGGCGTTCAGGTTGAAGCCGCGCAGGTCGAACACGTTGGCAATCGGCACCTCGCCGAAATGCACCCGGCTCTGCGGCGCGCGCGGGTTCATGTGCTTGATGCGGTGGGCCAGTGCGTCGACCGCCGCCGCGTCCACCAGGTCGGACTTGCTGATGAAGATCTGATCCGCGAAGCCAATCTGGCGCCGTGCTTCCTGTCGGTCGTTGAGCTGCTGATCGCCGTGCTTCGCATCGACCAGCGTCAGGATGGAGTCCAGCAGGTAGCACTCAGCGATCTCGTCGTCCATGAAGAAGGTCTGCGCGACCGGGCCGGGGTCGGCCAGGCCGGTGGTCTCGATCACCACCCGGTCGAACTGCAACAGGCCCTTGCGCTTCTTCTCGGCCAGATCAACGAGCGTGGTGCGCAGGTCCTCGCGGATCGAGCAACAGACGCAGCCATTGTTGAGTTGGATGATCTGTTCCTTGGCGTCCTGCACCAGGATTTCGTTGTCGATGTTTTCGTCACCGAACTCGTTTTCGATCACCGCGATCTTCTGGCCGTGGGCTTCGGTCAGCACGCGTTTGAGCAAGGTCGTCTTGCCCGACCCGAGGAAACCGGTCAGGATCGTGGCGGGGATGAGGGCGTTGGCGGAGGTGGTGGCCATGGTGTGGATGTCCTGCGAAATTGGAGCTCTGAGTGCCTGCGATGGCTATCTGGGGCCAGTGCACAACCCTTCAAGCTAACACACTTGTCAATGGCGGTTCGGGTAAGCTGCGGTCGTGATTCACTTTTCGCCCCGGCGCGATGTCTGACCCTTACCCGGCGCACACCGCCTCCACCGCCCGCGTAAAGAACTCAGCGCGCCGCCCGGCCATTGCCGACAAGCGCAACCTGTTCCAGCGGCAGATCGAGTTCATGTCGCCAGGAGTCGATTCGCGCGACGAGTTGATCGAGGCGCTGGCTGACGCCGAGCAGCGGGAGCTGATCGCACCGGAGTCGCGGATGATGCTTGAAGGCGTCATCCGCATGGCCGACCTGACGGCCGGCGACGTGATGGTGGCCGCGCCGCACATGGATCACCTCGACATCGACGCGCCGTACGACGAGTTGCTTCACCTGGTCATCGGTACCGCGCATTCGCGCTTTCCGGTCTACGAGGGACAGCGCGACAACATCATCGGCATCCTGATGGCCAAGGACCTGCTGAAGCTGCAGCGCTCACCCGACCTGAACCTGCGCACGCTGCTGCGCCCGGCAGTGTTCGTGCCCGAATCAAAAGGGCTCAACGAGTTGCTGCGCGACTTCCGCTCGAACCGCAACCACCTGGCGATCGTCATCGACGAGTTCGGCAACACCGCAGGGCTGCTGACGATCGAGGACGTGCTCGAAGAGATCGTCGGCGAGATCGAGGACGAGTTCGACGACAAGGACGGCGAGTCCAGCGTCTACACGCTGGCCGACGGCAGCCACCGGGTGGCCGGCGACGCCGAGATCGGGGCGGTCAACGAGTCCTTCGGTGCCCGGCTGCCGCAAGACAGCTTCGAGACGATCGGCGGGCTGATCGCGCACGAGCTGGGCCGCGTGCCACGCCGCGGCGAAGCGGTGGCGATGGGTGGACTGCTGTTCAGCGTGATGCTGACCCGCGGCGGCGCGGTGCGCTGGTTCAAGGTCACCCGCGGGCCGGAACCTGCCATTGAGCCTGACGGCGCTTGATGCGTCGGCAGGCTTCGGGCGCCCAGCCGATGCGCTGGCTTGCCAGTGCGCCCGTAGTGCTGCTCGCCGGCATCGCGCAGACGCTGTCGTTCTCGCCATTCGAGTGGTGGTGGCTGCAGCTGCTGTCGCTCGCCGTGCTGGCCCTCGCCACCGCAGGTGCCGCGCCGCGCCGCGCCGCGCTGATGGGCTGGCTGTACGCGGTGGGCTGGCTGGTGTCGGGCTTCTGGTGGCTGTACATCAGCATGCACGACTACGGCGGCATGCACCCTGCGCTGGCGGCGCTGGCGGTGCTGGTGCTGGCCGCGCTGCTGGGCTTGTACTACGCAGCGGCGATGGCGCTGTGGGCGCGGTTGCGCACCGGCCAACCGGGCTGGGACGTCGCGCTGTGGGCGGCCTGCTGGCTGGGGGCCGAGTTGGCGCGCGGGCTGGTGTTCACCGGCTTCCCCTGGATCGCCTCGGGCTATGCGCATGCTGTCGGCCCGCTGGCTGCGTGGGCACCGTGGATCGGCGTCTACGGCCTGTGCGCGCTGGCAGCCGCCGTGGCAGCTGCTGCCGCGCTCTGGCTACAAGACCATCCGCTGCGGTCTCGATCGGCCGTCAGTACGGTGGTGATCGCGCTCGCCCTGGTGCCGCACCTGCTGCCCGCTCAGTTCACCCGCTCCACCGGCACGCTGCGCGTCAGCCTGCTGCAGCCGAACGTGCCGCAGGAGATCAAGTTCGACCCCGACCGGCTGAGCCTGCAGCTGCACGGCCTGGTGCGCCAGCTGACCGAAGCCCGCGGCGCGCTGGTGGTGACGCCCGAATCGGTGCTGCCGCTGTCGCGTGACCAGCTCAGCGACGGCTATTGGGCGGCATTGAGCGATGCGCTGCAGCCGGTGCTCCCACCGTCGTCACCCGCACCGGCCGCAACCGAGCGCGCCGCATTGATCGGCATCTTCGTCGGCGACGAGGCGTCGGGCTATGTCAATTCGGTCGTCGCGTTGCCGGGCGGGGCGACCGCTGGCGCTGCGGTCTCGGCCGAGGCCGGCTACCGCTACGGCAAGCGGCATCTGCTGCCGTTCGGCGAAATCATCCCGCCCGGCTTCCACTGGTTCGTTCACTTGATGAACATCCCGCTGGCCGACCAGGCGCGCGGGGGCAGCACCGACGCGTTCGCCTTTGGCGGCCAGCGGCTGCGCCCGCTCGTGTGCTACGAGGACCTGTTCGGTGAGGACATCGTGTCCAGCGTCGTCGGCCCGCAGGCAGCGACGGTGTTTGTCAACGTCAGCAACCTGGCCTGGTTCGGCCGCTGGCTGGTGCAGGACCAGCACCTGCAGTTCTCGCAGATGCGCGCGATCGAGTTCCAGCGGCCGGTGATCCGCTCGACCAACACCGGCGCCACCGCAGTGGTCGATCACCGTGGACAAGTGACAGCGCGGCTGCCGCCGTTGACCACGGCCGTGCTCGAAGCCAGCGTCGAAGGCCGCATTGGCGAGACGCCTTATGCGCGCTGGCTGGCCACCTGCGGGCTGTGGCCATTGATCGCTGTGGCGTTGGCCGTGGCAGGGGCCGCGGCGCTCATCGGTAGGCGCTCGCGACCGCCTGCAGAACCCGGCGCCTAAAATCGGGGGCTGCGCCTGCGGTCACGCCGCCGGGCACTGCACCGCCCTACCACCCTGACCCACACCCGATGCTGACCTTCCAGCAAATCATCCTGCGTCTTCAGCAGTACTGGGACGCCCAGGGCTGCGCCTTGCTGCAACCCTACGACATGGAAGTCGGCGCCGGTACCAGCCACACCGCGACCTTCCTGCGCGCGCTCGGCCCCGAGCCCTGGAAGGCCGCTTACGTGCAGCCCAGCCGGCGCCCAAAGGACGGCCGTTACGGCAACAACCCGAACCGGCTGCAGCACTATTACCAGTACCAGGTGGTTCTGAAACCCGCGCCCAGCAACATTCTTGAGCTGTACCTCGGCTCGCTTGAAGCGCTGGGTTTCGATCTGAAGGTCAACGACGTGCGCTTTGTCGAGGACGACTGGGAGAACCCGACGCTCGGCGCCTGGGGCCTGGGCTGGGAGGTCTGGCTCAACGGCATGGAGGTGACGCAGTTCACCTATTTCCAGCAGGTCGGCGGCATCGAAGTCGATCTTGTCGCGGGCGAGATCACCTATGGTCTCGAGCGGCTGGCCATGTACCTCTTCGACAAGAAGACGGTCTACGAACTTCCCTACAATCGCACCGATGCGGCCGTGCCGCTGCTCTACGGCGACGTCTTCCTGCAGAACGAGCGGGAACAGTCGGCCTATAATTTCGAGCATGCCGATACCGAGATGCTGTTCCGCCACTTCGCCGACGCGGAGAAGGAATGCGGCCGCATGATAGAGAAGAAATTGCCCCTGCCGGCCTATGAGCAATGCATCAAGGCCAGTCACAGCTTCAACCTGCTCGACGCGCGCGGCGTGATCAGCGTCACCGAGCGGCAGAGCTATATCCTGCGCGTGCGCGATCTCGCCAAGGCCTGTTGCGAAATCTGGCTGGCAACTCAAGTTGTGAAGCCTGCCCTGAGCGTAGTCG
>JAYVEB010000063.1:0-16809 GCA_043749095.1 Burkholderiales bacterium
TGGCGATCATCACGCGCGGGCGGCGGCCTTCGTCGCGGGCGAACTCGGCGATCTCTTTCTGCAACTGCGCCCAGCCTTCGGCGCTGTCGTAGGCAGCAGCGTAGACGCCACTCACCTTCTGTGTGTCGGCGCGGTGGCGGCCCCAGGCTTTTTCCAGCGCATCGCTGACCTCGCCGACGGTGGCACGCACCCGCATTGCGTGAATCGCCAGGTCGAGCAGGTTGCCCGGCGCGGCGTCGCCACGGTCGCCGGCTTCGGCACACGCCGTCAGCGCGTCGAGCGACGCTTTCACCGCTGGGCTGTCGCGCTTCGCGCGAATAGCCTTCAAGCGCGCCACCTGGTTCTCGCGCACCGCAACGTTGTCGATTGTCAGCGTGTCGATCGCGTCCTCGGTTTCGAGCTTGTATTTGTTGACGCCGACGATCACGTCGCGGCGCGAATCGATGCGCGCCTGCTTCTCGGTCGCGCTGGCCTCGATCTTCAGCTTGGCCCAGCCGCTGTCGACCGCCTTGACCATGCCGCCCATCGCATCGACCTCCTCGATGATCTTCCAGGCGGCATCGGCCATGTCCTGCGTCAGCTTCTCCATCATGTAGCTGCCGGCCCACGGATCGACGACGCTGGTGATGTGGGTCTCTTCCTGGATGATCAGCTGCGTGTTGCGGGCGATGCGCGCGCTGAACTCGGTGGGCAGCGCGATCGCTTCGTCGAGCCCGTTGGTGTGCAGGCTCTGCGTGCCGCCGAACACCGCGGCCATCGCCTCGATCGTGGTGCGCACCACGTTGTTGTACGGGTCCTGCTCGGCCAGGCTCCAGCCCGAGGTCTGGCAGTGGGTGCGCAGCATCAGGCTCTTCGGCGTCTTCGGATTGAAGGCCGACATGATCTTCCACCACAGCAGCCGCGCGGCGCGCATCTTCGCGATCTCGAGGTAGAAGTTCATCCCGATCGCCCAGAAGAAACTGAGGCGCCCGGCGAACTCGTCGACATCGAGGCCCTTGGCCAGCGCGGTCTTCACGTACTCCTTGCCGTCGGCCAGCGTGAAGGCGAGCTCCAGCGCCTGGTTGGCGCCGGCCTCCTGCATGTGATAACCCGAGATGCTGATCGAGTTGAACTTCGGCATCTTCTTGGCCGTGTATTCGATGATGTCGCCGACGATGCGCATGCTCGGTTCGGGCGGGTAGATGTAGGTGTTGCGAACCATGAACTCCTTGAGGATGTCGTTCTGGATGGTCCCCGCGAGCAACTCCTGCGACACGCCCTGCTCTTCGGCCGCGACGACATACGCCGCCAGCACCGGCAGCACCGCGCCGTTCATCGTCATCGACACGCTGACCTTGTCGAGCGGGATGCTGTTGAACAGGATCTTCATGTCCTCGACGCTGTCGATCGCGACGCCCGCCTTGCCCACGTCACCGGTCACGCGCGGATGGTCGCTGTCGTAGCCGCGGTGCGTGGCCAGATCGAAGGCGACGCTGACGCCCTGGCCTCCGGCGGCCAGCGCCTTCCGATAGAACGCGTTCGACGCTTCGGCGGTCGAGAAGCCGGCGTACTGGCGGATCGTCCATGGGCGCACTGCATACATCGTCGCCTGCGGGCCGCGCAGGTAGGGCGGGAAGCCCGGCAGCGTGTCGGTGTAGTGCAGATCCTTCAGGTCGGCGGCGGTGTACAGCGGCTTGACCACCAAGCCTTCCGGCGTGTGCCAGTTCAGCGCATCGACCTGCCCGCCGGGCGCCGACTTGGCCGCGGCTTTCTGCCAGGTGCCCAGTGCGTCGGAGTTCAGGTGCGTGGGTTCAGACATGGGGGCTCCGTTCGGCTGCGGCATGACGCGGCAGCAAAGCCCGCGGGCTTTGCTGTTCATACTGCGCATCATGCATAATTCAAAATTGAATTATAAACAGAACTGTTGTTGGCCACGCAGACTTCCGCATGAATCCGATCGACGCCTCGAATCCGAAACCCCCGCCCACTGCCGCACGCGGCATGGCGGGTGGCAGCGTCGGCAACGATCGGGTACAACTGCCCTCGACCGCGCTGTACCAGCAGGTGGCGGAACGGCTGCGTTCGAAGATCATGGCGCACACACTGGCCCCGGGCAGCTGGATCGACGAGCAGGCGCTGGCCGCCGAATACGGCACCAGCCGCACCCCGCTGCGTGAGGCCCTGAAGGTGCTCGCTGCCGAAGGACTGGTGACGATGAAGCTGCGCCGCGGCGCGTATGTCACCGAAGTCTCGCAGCGTGATTTGTCCGAGGTTTTTCACCTGCTGTCACTGCTCGAATGCGACGCGGTCGGCATGGTGGCCGAACAGGCCACGGATGCGCAACTGGCCGACCTGGCCGCGCTGCATGCGCAGCTCGAGGTTGCGGTGACCGACGCCGATGCCTTCTTCGCTGCCAACGAACGCTTCCACATGCGCCTGCTGGAGATCGCCGACAACCGCTGGCGCAACCAGATGGTTGCCGACATGCGGCAGGTGATGAAGCTGAACCGCCACCACTCCTTGCTGAAGGACGGTCGGTTGGCCGCGTCGCTGCAGGAACACCGCGACATCATCGCCGCCTTGAAGGCACGCGATGCCGAACGGGCGAAGCACCTGATGCGATTGCACATGGCGCAGGGCAAGGAAGCGGCGGCGTTCCCTTGAGCGGGGTCTGAACCTTCTGCGATGCGCCGGGTCAGTCGACCACGACAACCCCACCAAGGATGCCATGAACAAACCTCTGCAAACCGTCGCCCTGGGCCTGGCGGTGTGCGCCACGATGCTGTCGGTGTCGGTTCCGTCCCATGCCACCGAAGCCGCCCATGTGCACGGCTTGATGCACCTGGACATTGCCGTCGACAAGCAAGTACTGTCGGTGCAACTGGAGTCGTCGCTCGACAGCCTGCTCGGCTTCGAACGCCGGCCTCGCACACCGGCGGAGCGACAAGCGGCCGATGCCTTGCTGAAACAGATGGAAGACGCTGCGACGCTGTTCAAACCGGATGCTGCTGCGCAATGCGTGCCGACGAAGGCAAGCATTGAATCCGCTGCTTTGCAAGCGACGGCGCCTTCAATCAACAAAGAAGCCGGCAAAGAAAGCGAACACGCCGACCTCGACGCCAGCTACGAGTTCAGCTGCGCGCACCCGGACAAGCTGACGGTGGTGGAAGTCGGTCTGTTCGATGCCTTCAAGCGCCTGCAGAAGATCGAGGTGCAGGTGGCCGGCGCGAAGTTGCAGTCCAAGCAGACCTTGCAGCGCCCGGACAAGCTCGTCAAGCTGACCCGTTGAATCGCCGGCGCCAGTTGAGCCTGGCGTCTGCCCTTCGACCTGACCTTCGATTCAGCCGCCGCCCCACATCAGCGCGACCCGGTAGGTGATGAACGAGGCCGCATAGGCCAATGCGAACAGATACCCGGCCATCAGCAGCGGCATCGCCCAGCCGCCGGTCTCGCGCTTGACGGTGGCCAGCGTGGACAGGCACTGCGGCGCAAACACATACCAGGCCAGCAGCGACAACGCGGTGGCCAGGCTCCAGGTGTGTGCGATCAGTGGCGTCAGCGCCTGCGCGGTGTCTTCACCGGTGGCCGAAAGCGCGTACACCGTGCCCAGCGCACCGACCGCGACCTCCCGCGCGGCCAGCCCCGGCACCAGCGCAATGCTGATCTGCCAGTTGAAGCCGATGGGCTCGAACACCACCGCCAGCGCGCGGCCCAGCGTGCCGGCAATGCTGTATTCGATCGGGGCGCCGGTGGCACCAGCCGGTGGCGCCGGGAAGCTGGCGAGGAACCACAGCGCGATCGTCAGCCCGAGGATGATCCCGCCGACCCGTCGCATGAAGATCTCCACCCTCTGCCACAGACCGATGGCGATGTTGCGCACCGTGGGCCAGTGGTAAGCCGGCAGCTCCATCATCAGTGACCGCACCTGGCCGCGCGCGGTGAAGCGCTTGAGCACCCAGGCGACCAGCAGCGCACCGAGGATGCCGGCCAGGTACAGACCGAACAGCACCAGACCCTGCAACTGGAACCCGCCCCACACCGACCGCGCCGGGATGAAGGCGCCGATCAGCAGCGCGTACACCGGCAGGCGGGCCGAACAGGTCATCAGCGGCGCGATCATGATCGTCACCAAACGGTCGCGCGGGTTGGCTATGGTTCGCGCCGCCATGATGCCGGGGATCGCACAGGCAAAGCTCGACAGCAGCGGGATGAACGAGCGGCCACTGAGGCCCACGCTGCCCATCAGCCGGTCGAGCAGGAAGGCAGCGCGCGGCAGGTAACCCGACTCCGCCAGCAGCAAGATGAAGAAGAACAGGATCAGGATCTGCGGCAGGAACACCACCACACCGCCGACGCCTGCAATCACCCCATCGACCAGCAGGCTGCGCGGCCAGCCTTCGGGCAGCCATGAGGTGACGGCCGAGCCGAGCGCGTCGGTGGCGGACTTGATCGCATCCATCGGCGCCTGGGCCCAGGAGAACACCGCCTGGAAGACCAGGAACAGCAGCACCGCCAGCAGGATCGGCCCGATGACCGGGTGCAACACGACCCGATCGATGCGGTCGCTGGCCGTGTGCGGCACCACGGCCGCCAAGCCGAGGCGCTTCAGGATCGCGTGCACGGTGTCGTGGTCTGCCTGGGTGCCGACGATGGGCTCGGCCGCCGAGTCCACCGTCAGGTGTTTCGGCCCGTGGCGCCAAGCTTGCGGCTCGTCGAGCAGGGCGCACAGCCGACCAGCGCCGTCGCTCTTGATGCCCACGGTGGACACCACCGGCACGCCCAGTTCAGTGGCCAGCGCATCGGGATCGATCTTCAGCCCCTGGCGCGCCGCCAGATCGGTCATGTTCAGCGCCACCACGCAGGGCAGTCCCAAACGCTTGACCGCCAGCACCATGCGCAGATTGCGCCGCAGGTTGGTCGCATCGACGACGCACACCACCAGGTCGGGGCGCTTTTCACCACGCGCCCGGCCGTACAGCACATCGCAGGTGATGCGCTCGTCGGGCGAACGTGCATGCAGGCTGTAGGCGCCGGGCAGGTCGAGCACCCGCAGGGTCTTGCCCGCCGGCGTGATCAGCTTGCCTTCCTTGCGCTCGACGGTGACACCGGCGTAGTTGGCCACCTTCTGACGGCTGCCGGTCAGCAGGTTGAACAGCGCCGTCTTGCCGCAGTTCGGGTTGCCCACCAGCGCCACCAGCGGCCCGCCGCGGTGGACGTGGATGACCGCTTCGCTCACACCGTGGGTTCGACCAGGATGCAGGCCGCCTCGGCTTTCCGCAAGGCGAATGTCGACAGACCCACGCGCACCACCAGCGTGTCGCCCCCAAAGGCGCCGCGCGCCATCAGCTCGACCTGCTCGCCAGGCATGAAGCCGATCTCTTCCAGCCACTGGCCCCATTCCGGCGCCCGCGCCGGCGCCTTGACGCCGGTCACGGTGCAGCGTGCACGCAACGGCGAGCGGTCCAGGGTCGACATCGGCAGAGATGGATTCACGGCGGCGTTCCCAATGTGAACGCAAATGATATCCGTTCTTGTCTTGCCACGGTGAGCCGGAAACCCCAGGGGCTTGGGAGGACAATTCCCTGTGACTCGCCCCACCCTCACCCTGATCGCGGCCGTCGCCCACCGTGGGGCCATCGGCAAGGACAACCAGTTGCTGGTGCATCTGCCGGGTGATCTGCCGCGCTTCAAGCGCCTCACGATGGGGCACCCGATCGTGATGGGCCGCAAGACCTGGGATTCGATCGGCCGGCCCTTGCCGGGGCGACGCAACATCGTCATCACCCGCAACCCGCACTGGGCTGCGCCCGGCGCCGAAGCGGCGCCGGGCTTGGCTGCTGCGCTGGCGCTGGCAGGCGATGTCGAGCGGGTCTGTGTGATCGGCGGCGCGGAAATCTATGCGCTGGCGTTGCCAGAGGCAGACGAGTTGCTGCTGACGGAGATCGAGGCCGACTTCGCTGCCGACGCCTTTTTCCCCGACTGGCCGCGCGCGGCCTATGACGTGGCTTCAAGTGAACCGCACACCACGCCCGAAGGGCTGATCTACCGCTACGTCGATTACCGTCGCAAGGCGCCCGCCTGATGCCCATGCTGCCGCGCCGCGCCCACTGGGAACGCCACCGCACCGATCGCATCGGCTGGCTGCGCGCGGCGGTGATGGGGGCAAACGACGGCATCGTGTCCACCGCCAGCCTGCTGCTGGGGGTGGCCGCCGCCGGGACGGATCGCAGCGGACTGCTGGTCGCAGGCGTGGCGGCGCTGGTGGCCGGCGCGATGTCGACGGCCGCGGGCGAGTACGTGTCGGTGCACGCGCAGGCCGACACCGAAACGGCCGATCTGGCCCGCGAGCAGGCCGAGCTCAACGCCGACGCCGGCGCCGGCGCCGAGCTGAACGAACTCAGCGCGATCTACGTCGGCCGGGGCGTCGAGCCCGAGCTGGCGCGCCAGGTCGCCACGCAACTGATGGCACACGATGCGCTGGCCGCACATGCCCGCGACGAACTCGGCATCTCCGAGACGTTGGTCGCCCGGCCGCTGCAGGCGGCAGCGTCATCGGCAGCAAGCTTCGCGGTGGGCGCCCTGCTGCCACTGATGGTGTGCCTGCTGACGTCCCCGCCGCATCTGGTGGCGGTGATTTGGGTCACTGCCACCTTCAGTCTGGCCTTCCTCGGTGGCCTGTCGGCGCAGGCCGGTGGCGCCAGCGTCTGGCGCAGTGCCTGCCGTGTCGCGCTGTGGGGCGTGCTGGCGATGGGCGCAACGAGTGCAATCGGCTCGTTGTTCTCCGTCAGCGCCTAGAAAGAGGTTCAGTCGTCAGTGCCGGTCGCCGCGGCAGCCGGCGCCGGGATGGCGCTGGCACGGAACGGCGGGCGAACGACGTTGGTTGCGCGGTCGGCGCCTCGGCGTTCGGCCGGTGAATGTGATGCCGACGAGACTGCCCTAGGCAGCGCCGCGGCCACATGTACGCTGTCGCCCGCACGCAGCTTGAAGAAGGCCACCGCAGCGACCAGTTGCTCCGCCTGCGTTTTCAGGCTCTCTGCGGCTGCGGCACTTTCCTCGACCAGCGCTGCGTTCTGCTGCGTCGCCTGGTCCATCTGCGTGACGGCCTCGCCGATTTGCGCCATGCCGCTCGACTGCTCGGTGCTGGCGGCACTGATCTCGCCCATGATGTCGGTGACACGGCGGATCGACGACACGATCTCGTTCATCTTGCTGCCGGCCTGGTCGACCAGCTGGGTGCCGGCATCGACCCGCTCGACGCTGGCAGTGATCAATTGCTTGATCTCCTTGGCGGCCTCGGCGCTGCGTTGCGCCAGGTTGCGCACCTCGCTGGCCACCACCGCGAAGCCGCGGCCCTGTTCACCGGCACGGGCAGCTTCCACCGCTGCATTCAACGCCAGGATATTGGTCTGGAACGCAATGCCATCGATCACGCTGATGATGTCGGCAATGCGGCGCGAGCTGTCGTTGATGCCCTTCATCGTGTCGATGACCTGACCCACGACCTGGCCGCCTTCGATCGCCACCGACGAGGCGCTGATCGCGAGCTGGTTGGCCTGGCGGGCGTTGTCGGCGTTCTGCGACACGGTGCTGGTCAGCTGCTCCATCGAGGCCGCGGTTTCTTCCAGCGCGCTGGCCTGTTCCTCGGTGCGGCCTGACAAGTCGTTGTTGCCCTGCGAGATCTGCGCGCTGGCCGTGGCCACGCCTTCGGCGTTCTGGCGCACGTCACCGACGATGTGGTTCAGCCGGTCCTTCATCGTGGCCAGCGCTCGCAGCAGCTGCGCAGTTTCGTTGTGCCCCGACACCTGCAAGTCCATCGACAGGTCGCCTTCGGCAACGGCACGCGACACCTCGACAGCGCGGTTCAGCGGTGCGGTGATCGAGCGGATGATCCACATCGCCAGCACGCCGGCGGCCACGATCGCGAACGCAGCCGCGCCCCACATCATCGACTTGCCCTCGGCAACCGCCGCTTCGGCGTCCTGGCCCGACTGCGCCATCAATTCCGATTGGAAATCGATTGCGTCATTGACCGCTGTCATGTACGCCAGTTGCAGCGGGCGGACCTCCTTGAAAAGCAGGTCGCGTGCTTCGTCGCCTTTGCCGCTGGCGGCCAGTTCCAGGAAGTGCAACTGACCCGGGATGTAGGCCGCGCGGGCGTCGGCGATGGCCTTCATGCCGGCCTGGCCCTTCTCGGAGGTGATCAGTTTTTCGAGTTCTGCCAGGGTGTCGGAGATTTCTTTGCGTGACTTCTCGACCGTCGCGCGCTCCTTCTGGATGTCGGCCGGGGCCGTCATCAGCAGCATGTTGCGCATCGAGCGCGCGATCTGGTTGGTATCGTCGTTGACATCGTGGAGCTTTTCGACCTTGGGGTAGCGGTCCTTCAGCACCAGCGAGAAGTTCTCCTGTACCTGATTCATCTTCAGGATGGCGGCGCCGCTGACCAGCGCAATGAGCAACGCCAGCAGGCCGAACCCGAGCTTCAGTCGGGTGGTGATCTTCATGTCGCGAATGTCCATATTCGATACTCCGTGCCGGTGTTGGGACAGGCACCGCAGGGATAACGCCGCTGTCTCCAAGTTATCGGCATCTGCCGGCCGGCCTTGAGTCGCCGGCATCCAAGGTTTGCGCCCGGCCGCCCTGCGGTGGCTTATGCCAACCGCAAACTGGCTTACAAATACTGGGTCGTTGTGCGCCCCGGCGCGCGGGTCAACAATCTCCTGCTCGGCGATCGCCGGCATCCCCCTGCGCCCGCACGGCGACGATTCATGAATTTCCAGCAACTGCGAGCCGTCCGCGAAGCCATCCGCTGCGGATTCAACCTGACCGAAGTAGCCGGTGTGCTGCACACCTCGCAGCCCGGCATCAGTCGACAAATCCGCGAGCTGGAAGCCGAACTCGGCGCCGACATCTTCGTGCGCGCCGGCAAGCGCCTGACGCGGCTGACGCCGCCCGGTGAGGCAGTGCTGCCGATCATCGAACGCCTGCTGCTGGAGGCTGCCAACCTGAAACGCGTCGGCGATGACTTCAACGCGCAGAGCAGCGGCCGGCTGTCGATCGCCGCAACCCACTCGCAGGCCCGTTACGCGCTGCCCACCGTGGTGCGCGACTTCCGAGAGATCTATCCCGATGTGACCTTGCTGCTGCACCAGGGCTCGCCCAAGCAGGTGGCCGAAATGCTGCTGTCGGGCGAGGCCGATATCGGCGTGGCCACCGAGGCGCTGGCGCATTACGAGCCACTGGTGGCCCTGCCCTGCTACCGCTGGACGCACAGCGTGGTGGTGCCGCCGGGCCATGAATTGCTGAGCGTCGAAGGGCCGATCACGCTCGCGCAACTGGCGCGCCACTCCATCATCACCTACGAGGCCGGCTACACCGGCCGGGCGCACATCGATGACGCCTTCACGAAGGCCGGCCTGACGCCCGACATCGTGCTCAGCGCGATGGACGCCGATGTCATCAAGACCTACGTCGAGCTGGGCATGGGTGTGGGCATCGTCGCGTCGATCGCCTTCGACGCCGAGCGCGACCGCACGCTGCGCGCGCTCGATGCACGGCACCTGTTCGAGGTCAACCTGACCCGCCTGGCGATCCGCCGCGGCACCTGGCTGCGCGGCTACGTGTACGCTTTCATCGAGGCGTTCGCGCCGACGTTGTCCCGCTCGGTGGTGGAGCGGGCGTTGGCCGGAGACAGCGACGGCGGGTAGAGGTGCCCGCCCTGTTCATCCGCAATCAACCCGGCATCGCCGCGCGAGCACCGGAAACCCAGTGTCTTTCCGGCAGGCGTGGCCGTTCAGATCATCGCCGCGGGATCGGTCAGGTCTTCGGCGAAGCGCCTGATGTGCCGCGGCAGCAGGTGCGCGGTCGCGCCGGCATCGAGCGGCAGGCGCTCGCGCAGTGCCCGGTACTCGGACCGTGGCAGCTCGACGTCGATGTCGCTGCCGTCGTCAAGGCGCTTGAATTCCAGCCGCGTGTTCGGGCCGACAGTCAACGCCTGCGACAGCCTGACCGCCACCGACCCGGTTTGCGGCGAGGCAATGATCTGCAATTCGTGCGGCCTCACATAGCTGACATCCCCGCCAGCAGCGCCCACCGCCGCCACACCCTGTGCGTGGTCCAGACGGCCGTGGAACAGGTTCACGTCACCGAGGAACTTGAGCACGAACGGCGAGGCTGGCTGGTCATACACCTCGTCGGGCGTGCCCACCTGCTCGATGCGGCCGTGGTTCATCACGACAATGCGGTCAGCCACCTCCATCGCCTCTTCCTGGTCATGGGTGACGAAGACGCTGGTCACATGCACCTCGTCGTGCAGCCGGCGCAGCCAGCGGCGCAACTCCTTGCGCACCTTGGCATCGAGCGCGCCGAACGGCTCGTCGAGCAGCAGCACCTTGGGCTCGACCGCGAGTGCACGGGCCAGCGCGATGCGCTGACGCTGTCCGCCCGAGAGCTGGTGCGGGTAGCGGTCGGCGATCCAATCGAGCTGCACCAGCTTCAGCAGGTCGGTGACCTTGGCGGTAATTTCCTTGTCGGTCGGCCGCGTGGCCTTCGGCCGCACGCGCAGGCCGAACGCCACGTTCTCGAAGATCGTCATGTGGCCGAACAGCGCGTAGTGCTGGAACACGAAACCGACCTGCCGGTCGCGCACATCCGTATGCGTCGCGTCCTCGCCGTGGAACAGTACCGAGCCCGAGTCCGGCACTTCCAGCCCCGCGATGATGCGCAGCAGCGAGGTCTTGCCCGATCCCGACGGCCCGAGCAACGCGACCAACTCGCCATCGGGGATGTCGAGGTTCAGGTGATCGCAGACGACCGTCTGGCCGTAACTTTTGTTGAGGTTGCGAACTTCAATGCTCATGTCGTTGACTCTTGGTTGACGGATCGTGCCGACGTGGGGTGGTCAGACGGCTTCGATGCCGCGCTTGTGCGCCTTGACGCGCTGCTCGACGATGTACTTCAGCACCAGCGTCACCAGCGCCAGGCCGGCCAGCAGCGAGGCCACGGCGAAGGCGGCTGCGAACTGGTATTCGTTGTAGGCGATCTCGATGTGCAGCGGCATCGTGTTGGTCTGCCCGCGGATGTGGCCGGACACCACGCTCACCGCACCGAACTCGCCCATCGCGCGGGCGTTGCACAGAATCACGCCATACAGCAGCGCCCATTTGATGTTCGGCACCGTCACCCGCCAGAAGATCTGCCAGCCATTGGCCCCGAGCACGCGAGCAGCTTCCTCCTGCTCGGTGCCCTGCGCCTGCATCAGCGGAATCAGCTCGCGTGCGATGAACGGGAAGGTCACGAAGGTGGTGGCCAGCACGATGCCCGGCACCGCGAAGATCACCTTCAGGTCATGGTCGCGCAGCCATTCGCCGAACCAGCCCTGCAAGCCGAAGATCAGCACGTAGATCAGGCCGGCGATCACCGGGCTGACCGAGAACGGCAGATCGATCAGCGTCAGCAGCACGTTCTTGCCGTGGAACTCGAACTTCGCGATGCACCAGGCCGCAGCAACACCGAACGCCAGATTCATCGGCACGCTGATGCCGGCAGCGAGCAGCGTCAGCTTGATGGCCGAAACGGCGTCGGGGTCGGTGATCGACGCGATGTAGACGTCGACGCCCTTCTTGAACGCCTCGACGAACACGATTGCCAGCGGCACGAACAGGAAGAAGGTGAGGAAGGCCAGCGAGACGACGATCAGCGTCCACTTGACCCAGGTCGGTTCGCTCGTTGCCGAGCGGATGCGGCGCGGCGCAATCATGTTGCCGCCTTCGGTGCTGGACACGGCGGGATCGACGCTGATCATGGTGCTGCTCATCGCCCCTGTCTCGCGCGGGTCCAGCCCTGCAGCGCGTTGACCGCCAGCAGCAGTGCAAAGGCCGCCACCAGCATCACCACCGCGATCGCGGTCGCGCCCTGGTAGTCGTACTGCTCCAGCTTGGTGATGATCAGCAGTGGTGTGATCTCGCTGACCAGCGGCATGTTGCCGGCAATGAAGATCACCGAACCGTACTCACCGAGGGCACGCGCGAAGGCCAATGCAAATCCAGTGATCAGCGCAGGCATCAGGATCGGAAAGATCACTTTCGTGAACGTCTGCCAGCGATTCGCCCCCAGCATGGCGGCAGCTTCCTCGATTTCCTTCTGCATGTCTTCGAGCACCGGCTGCAAGGTGCGCACGACGAAAGGCAGGCCAATGAAGGTCAGGGCCACGAACACGCCGAGTGGCGTGTAGCTGACCTTGAACGGCAGCCACTGCCCGATCCAGCCGTTCTGCGCGTACAGCGCCGTCAGTGCGATACCCGCCACTGCAGTGGGCAGGGCAAAGGGCAGATCGACCAGCGCATCGACCAGCCGCTTGAACGGAAACTGGTAGCGCACCAGCACCCAGGCCACGATCAGCCCGAAGAATGCATTGAGCAGCGCACCCACCAGCGACGCGCCGAAGGTCAGCCGGTACGAGGCCAGCACGCGTGGCGAGGTCACTGCATCCCAGAACGCGGGCCAGGTCATCGTGGCGGTCTTCAGGAAGGCCGCGCTGAGCGGGATCAGCACGATGAGGCTCAGGTACAGCAGCGTGAAGCCGAGCGCCAGGTCGAAGCCAGGCAGCACGGTGTGCTTCTTCAGCAGGGTGCGCGACAAGAACATGGCCTGCCCCTACTTCTTCTTCGAGCGCAGCATGATCTGGTCGTAGAAACCACCGTCGTCGAAGTGATCCTTCTGCGCTTTCTTCCAGCCACCGAAAAGCTCATCGACGGTGAACGCGTTGACCTTCGGAAAGTCCTTCGCATAGCGCGCCAGCACCTTGGCGTTGCGGGGTCGCAGGTGGTGCTTGGCGGCGATCTCCTGACCGGCATCAGACCAGAGGTACTTCATGTAGGCCTCGGCCTGCTTGCGGGTGCCGCGCTTGTCGACGACCTTGTCGACGATCGACACCGGGTTCTCGGCCAGCACCGTCCAGGTGGGGTAGACGGCTTCGTAGTCGTCACCGAATTCGCGCTTGATCAGCGGCACCTCGCTCTCGAAGGTGACCAGCGCGTCGCCGAGCTGGCGCTGCGCGAAGGTGGTGGTGGCGCCGCGGCCACCGCCATCGAGCACCGGCACGTTGGCAAAGATGCGTTCGACCAATGCCTGCACTGCGGCCGGCGACACACCGTTCTTCAGGCCGGCGCCCCAGGCCGCCAGATAGGTGTAGCGGCCGTTGCCCGACGTTTTCGGGTTCGGGATGATCACCGAGATACCGGCACGGCCGAGGTCGCTCCAGTCGCGGATCGCCTTTGGGTTGCCCTTGCGGACGAGGATCACCGACACCGAGGTGGTCGGCGCGCTGTGGTCGGGCAGGCGCTGGGCCCAGTCTGCGGGTATCAACGCACCACGCTCGGCCAGGATGTCGATGTCGTTCGACTGGTTCATCGTGATGACATCGGCTTCCAAGCCCTCCACCACGCTACGCGCCTGCTTGCTGCTGCCGCCATGCGACTGGTTCAGCGTCAGGTCTTCACCGGTGGTCTTCTTCCAGTACGCGGCAAAGGCGGCGTTGTAGTCCTTGTAGAACTCGCGCGACACGTCATAGCTGACGTTCAGCAGCGTCTTGCCAGCCGCTTGGGCCGCAGCGGCAAGCGGAGAAAGAACAGCCCAGCCAGCTAGGGCGGCCAGCGTGACGCGGCGGCAGACAGGAGACATGGGAAGGCCGGCGCGACACGCCAGAGAAAGGGAAGACGTCAGATGCTAGGCGGCGGCTCTTGAATGCCCAACGATCGATTTCGCCGATCCTTATGCAATTAACAACTAAAGCCGCCGTTCGCGCCTGGCGAACAGCGACCTCAATCGGCGATCGCGGAAGTGGCCAGTCTTACTTCTTCGTATAGATCTTGTCGAACACGCCGCCGTCGGCGAAGTGGGTCTTCTGCGCCGTGGCCCAGCCGCCGAACACCTCATTGATGCTGAATAGCTTGATCGGCGGGAACTGCTTGGCGTACTTCGCCTGCGCCTTCGGATCGATCGGGCGGTAGAAGTTCTTGCCAGCAATGTCCTGACCTTCCGGCGAGTACAGGTACTCGAGATAGGCCTGCGCGACCGCCGCATTGCCCTTTTTAACGGCCACCTTGTCGACCACGGCCACCGGCGGCTCGGCCAGGATGCTGGTCGGCGGGTAGATGACGTCGAACTTGTCGGCACCGAATTCCTTGAGCACCAGCCCGGCCTCGTTTTCCCACGACAGCAGCACGTCACCCAGGCCACGCTCGGCAAAGCTCACCGTCGAGCCGCGGGCACCGGAGTCGAGCACGGGCACGTTCGCAAACACTTTCTTGATGTAGTCACGTGCCTTGGCATCGCTGCCACCGGGCGCGGTCAGCACCGCGCCGTACGCCGCGAGGTAGGCCCAGCGTGCCCCACCCGAGGTCTTCGGGTTGGCGGTGATCACGCCGACACCTGGCTTGGCGATGTCGTCCCAGGTCTTGACACCCTTGGGATTGCCCTTGCGAACGATGAACACGATGGTCGAGGTGTACGGCGTGCTGTTGTTCTTGAAGCGCTTCTGCCAGTCGTTGGGCAACAGCTTGGCGCGCTGCGAGATCTCGTCGATGTCGTAGGCCAGTGCCAGCGTGACGACGTCGGCATCCAACCCGTCAATCACCGAGCGGGCCTGTTTGCCGGAGCCGCCGTGCGATTGCTTGACGCTGACGGTGTCGCCGGTCTTGGCCTGCCAGTACTTGGCGAATGCGGCGTTGTACTCGACATAGAGCTCGCGGGTCGGGTCGTAGGAAGCGTTGAGCAGCGTGACGTCCTTGGCCAGCGTGGCAAAGGCGGCAGCGCCAACGGCCACGGCCAACGTGCTGGAACGGATGAGGCGGGAGACAGACATGAAGACAGATCCTGGTTGGAAAACGTGCTGAGATGACTGCCGTGATGACAGCGGACGTTGAATCCTAGGCACAGGCCTTCACGCTGAAAACGAAGCGTTCCGCGCTTTCATATGCGAATTTCGAATGTCAGATGTCGATTGACGTTCGCCATCTGTCTCGGGGCCCAAAACCCAGAATTCCGTGCTTTCCGACCCGAGCAACCACATTGCCGGGGCGGTTCGCACGAGAGTTCGCCTGTGTCTGGCGGTCGCCTTCAGAACGACGCTTCAGTCAGGCAGCGACCTTGAAGGCCGCGACCGACTCGACCAGCGCATGGGCCTGCTTGCTGAGACTTTCGGTGGCTGCTGCGCTTTGTTCTATCAGCGCGGCATTCTGTTGGGTGGCCTGATCCATGTGAGACATCGCCTCACCGACCTGACTGATGCCGGTGCTTTGCTCGGAGGGCGCGGTGCTGATCTCGGCGACGATCTCCGTGACCCGGCGGATGGCGCTGACGAGCTCCTGCATCGTCTTGCCGGCCTCGTCGACCAGCACCGTGCCTTCTTCCACGCGCCCGACGCTGTCATACACCAGCGTGCGAACCTCGCGCGCGGCCTCAGCACTGCGATGCGCCAGGCTGCGCACCTCACTGGCTACCACGGCAAACCCCCGTCCCTGATCACCGGCCCGCGCCGCCTCGACAGCAGCGTTCAGGGCCAGGATGTTGGTCTGGAATGCGATGCCATCGATCACACCGATGATGTCGGCGATCTTCCTCGAACTGTCACTGATGCCGGAGATGGTCGCAACCACCTGGCTCATCACTTCTCCGCCCTTCAACGCGACGCTGGAAGCGCCCAAAGCCAGCTGGTTGGCCTGTCGCGCGTTGTCGGCATTGGCGCGAACCGTTGAGCTCATCTGCTCCATGGTGGCGGCGGTCTGCTGCAGTGCACTGGCCTGCTGCTCGGTGCGATTGGAAAAGTCGAGATTCCCCCCGGCAATCTCGCGGCTCGCGGTGGCCATGGTTTGCGCGTTGGCTTTCACCTCGGACACGATGCGTGCGAAGTCGGTCTGCATGCGCTGCATCGATTGCAGCGTCTCGTCGTTTCCGTGGAGGTGAATCGTCGAGGTCAGGTCGCCGTGCGCCAGCTGGCCGGCGACCTCGACCGCATGCGCCATCGGGCGCGTCATGTTGCGTGCCAATGCCAATGCAGCGACAACAATCAGCATCGCCCTCACGATCAGCGAGGCCACGACGAACGCGTGTGTCTGCTGGACACCTGAGTGGGCATCGGCAATGACGCCGCGGCCGTTCTTCTCGATCGAGTCCGAGAGCGCTGCCATGCGCTCCTCCAGTTCACCGAAGACCGCTTGCAGTGCTGGCAGTTCCGCTTTGGCCTTGCCGGAATCGATGGCTGCGGCATCGACGACGCGGGCGGCCGACTCGAGGTACTTCCGCACCAGTGGCTCGGCGGTAGTCAAGGCGCTGCGGCTGTCGGCACTCAGGGGCAAGGTGCCGAACTTGGCCAAGGCCTCGTTGAACTTCTTCGCGTGCTCGGCAAGGCCTGCCTTGGCCTCGGTGATGCTCGCTGGGCTCTTGTCCAAGGCACCGAGGTAAGCCCTCTGGGCATCGGCACGAACCGCGTCATGCATCATGTCCGCGTCCTGGCTGGTCTGCAGCGATTCACCCGCCCGAACGGCCTCATCGATCGACACACCAACGCGAGACACGCCCAACAAGCCCATGCCTCCGCTGACCGACGCAAGCACGGCGCCGAACAGTCCCAGGAGAAGAATTTGTGTGCGAAGTTTCATGGTGGCCCCGATCCACGATGCTCAATGGACTGACATCGGCATCTGAGGCCTTGGCTTGACCTGAGCAGGGGAATACGCCTAGGGGTCTGGGCGGCAGAAGGGAAGTCCCTGACTGCAGATGGCACGGGAGGTGCGTTGATGCGGCATGGCCGCGAACTACCTTCCCTACGAACCG
>JAYVEB010000064.1:0-5750 GCA_043749095.1 Burkholderiales bacterium
CATGACTTGTAGTGGTTGTGGTAACATCAAGACGGATCTTGGTGATTCCAAACTTTACAAGTGCAGCTTCTGTGAAATGCAAGCTGACAGGGACCTGAACTCAGCAAAGAATCATTTAATCAAGGCGGCAGTAGGCAAAACAGACTATTAACCTGAACGCAGCATGAAGGGGATCGTTATGAGAAGCTTTGCTTCTGGCAGTTCGCTGCTACCCTCTAAGATTTTCTCAGTGACAGTCCTTCAAAGCCTCCTTGTGAGAAGAGGAAGAGATTTAGAGAGAAAGTAATTAACGGATCAAAAAGCAAGTCATCAGAAGAATGGAGCAAGTGCAATATGAAAACGAACACTATGTTCCGTAAATTTATTTGGTTCTATGCAAGGGACAGCGTTGCGATGGAGCGCTGGCATTCATTTTTGAGATCCAATAAAGGACGTAAATTATCAATGCAGCAGCTCTCAGCACTGTATCGTACTGAAAAGGCAGGCAGTAAGCAAATAAACAAGTCTCGTAAGGTACAAGCGCAACGTGGATGCACTGTAAATTACAACAGTCAAGCATCATACACTATAAATTCGGGTCCGGATCATACTCAGTTTAATTTAAGCAGAACAAAAAACTGGATCTATTACAGTGGCGATCTCTATACCGATTCTTGCGACGCCTTGTGTTCTGCTTTACGTGATGCTTTTGACTACTGTCAGAGTGCTTCAGCAAAAAATGAACAGCATGTAAATCTGCGTCTGCAATCCGGTGGTGGTTCAGTGTTGGCAACTTTGGCAGTGATTGATGCAATTACACAGCAACCTGTGCCAGTGCATTGTCATGTCGCAGGATACGCCATGAGTGCTGCCGCAATACTTTCAACTGCATGCGCAAAACGATTCATGAGTAAACAAAGCGTCATGATGCTGCATGAAGCATCAACAGGTCTGACCGGTGGTTTCACACATAGCGATGTCGGACGTGTCCTTCACGATGTCGGTGTACTCGAAACATTCAAAAATAACATTCTGCGCAAACGAAGTAAACTGACCCTAAAAAAAATCAAAGCGATTGAGAAAAAGGCACAGTACTTGACACCAGAAGAGTGTCTGAAGTACGGTCTAGTAGATAAGGTTGTGTAGTACGACAAAAACATGAAAAAGCTACAGATTGTCTCTGACTTGCATCTGGAGTTTGGCGGACAAGTTGATATACAGAGACACGCTCCTTATCTGGCGGTGCTCGGTGACATTGGTTTGCCTTTCCAACCACATTATGCAGAATTTATAGAGAGACAATCAGAACAATTTGAACATGTCTTTGTACTGCTTGGCAATCACGAATATTACAGTACAAGAAAAGCGAACACCGTCCTTGACAAGGTACAGTCAATCTGTGATGGTATGCCAAACGTGACACTGCTCGATCGCAAGATATATGCTCTTTCAGATAAAACGATCCTTGTTGGATGCACATTGTGGAGTCAGGTCGATCCTATGATATCAAAAGATTTCAACGATTTTAACAAGATTCATGTCGCGGGTGTAGAACGTAAACGCAAGTTGACGATTGAGCAATACAATGAGTGGCATCATCGAGATGTCGAGTACTTGAGATCTACGATTGCCGAGAATCAAAACAAAGATATAATTGTATTGACACATCACGCCCCGAGCCACAAAATGCAGGGCAAATACAGTGGCGGCTTGTTGAGTTCCGCATTTGCTACGCCACTAGAAGACCTGATTACAGCACCTGTAGTGACATGGGCGTCAGGTCATATTCATTCTAATGTTGACACGACAATCAACGGAATACGCAGCGTTTCAAATTGCAAGGGATACAAAGGAGAAGACGCAGGATATCGAGAAGATGTAGTAATAGAGTTTATATAATGAATGACACAGTTTTCTGCACGTGCTTTGCCAATGCGCTCCTTGTTCTTGGTTGTGAGCAGATCATTGAGACCACATCCCAAGGTTGCAGTGTTCGAGACAACACTGCTTTCAGTAGGACCTTTTTGCTAGTGTCTGTATAAGGTTTGTTCTCTTCAAATGCTGCTTTGACAATTCTTTTGGCTTGTTGTACAGTCAGGAATAACCCTTTTTGCAAATCCAAAAAGAAAACTGCTTTGTTGATGTCACTAGGCTTAATCGCACCGATAGTTGGTCCGAATTGGTAGGTTAACTTCGCTGCTGTTTTTGCGATACTGTCTGTTTGAGCTTCAGAGTGATAGACTATCTCTGTGTTCAATGCGGCGCACATGGCATATATCTCTTGTTTCTCGTCCACCACAAAGCGAGTTGACCCGTCGTGTTGTGAGCAGAATGTGCTGTCGAGCATTTGATGGAACTCACAGCCGGTTGATACACACAAGGTCATAACAAGTTGTGTGCTTTGCTATTATGCAAACTTATTGTCTCTAATATTGTTTGTTAGACCGATCAATGACGGATCTAACAATGCTATAACAGTCCCGATGTAATTTAGACCTATCATAACGTACCTATCGTTCGATGAAAATACAGCACCTATCAGACTTTAATCACACTTCATCATCACAAACCGATCATGTCTGCTGCTGCATCAGACAACGAAGACACTCGTCAGTTTGCAGCAGAAGAAGATCAGCCAACGGCAGTACAGGCATCGAAATCACCTCAGGCCTCATTCTCACCTGTCACACCAACCGGAACAGCTCTACAGATTCAAGTTCAGAATGGCGAAGATGCCGGAGAGCAAGGTGCTTTCTCTGCAGGATCAGCATTCGGACATGGCAATAACACTCCTGCCTCAACACCTGCTGACTCGGTCAACGAAAATTCCAGCACTGGATACATCACTCCTGTGAGTGGCAAGAATGCTCTTGCCGAGCGAGCTGCAGCTTTTGTGAACGGATCTGCTCTTCCTGGCTTTTCTGGTGGTGGCAAGAACCTGGCTCGTTTTGGCGGAGGCAAAGGTTTCATGGCTCGTCGGCATGGCAAGATCAGGAAGCCGCCTATGGAAGGCATTACTAAAGGAGATATTCGTCGTCTGGCACGTCGTGGCGGTGTCAAACGCATTTCAGGCGTATGTTACGATGATGTTCGGGGTGCGCTGAAAGAGTTTCTGACCAAGGTTGTCAAGGACGCTGTAGTCTACACAGAGTACGCTAACCGCAAGACAGTCACTGCAATGGATGTGGTCTATGCCCTCAAGCGCAATGGTCAAACTCTGTACGGCTTTGGCGGCTAAGAATCAAATCGCAACAACACAATACAACACTTCACAAAGAATAGAAGTAGAGTGGGCTTGTGGTGCTTGTTTGCTGTATTATTGCTTGTTTTCTGCTTTGAACTCTACGCTTGATTGAATGAGTCCAGTGTAAAAGGCAACTCTTCAAAAAGCAAGTCGTTCTCGAGTGTCAAATAGTCATTCCCTGCCGCCAGATAGTCGTCTGTTCTATTTAAACCACATTCCACATGGAACTGTGGTACATAGTCAACTCGTACTGGTAAAAAGAACGTAGGCACAAATGAAACTTGCTGCTTAAATGAATGCTTGTCCATGTTTCTTTGCTCCTCTATCACTCGCTTGCGGAAAGTCTTGACGTCGTCAGGTGTCATGTCAGGATGCAGGAGGTGGTGGCTGTACTGCACAGTGTTGTTTATGCCCGAAGCTTGTTGAATGTATGTAGCGTCACTGGGACGGTGTCTCAGAAAATGATAGACGCGAAACTGACGTGTCCATGCCTCCTCTGCGTTCATGTACAGTCTTGAAAATTCAGCCACATCGCTAATGACTACATGGTGTTGGCCTGTGTTTACATCGAGCTGAAAGTTAACACAGAACACTGTTGGGTCCATCAGCCACGCGTGAAGTGATTTGATGAACAGCATAATCAGATGATATCAGATGTGAATGAAGTACGACAAGATTGTGAACCTATGCACCTATCAATAGGTACGATACATACGAGGTACTGCATAGATGCAATTGATAGGTCCTAGGTATCTCAACATTTGATAGAGATGCAATATGGACAGGTTTTGTATATTCTCAGGTTCTTCAAGAGAGTCTGGCTAGAATGACCTTTCACGTCCTCAGGTTCAAATGAATATGACAACCATCCACTTTTTCAACTCCTTGACTCTCGACAACTGTTTGACATTCTGCGATATAGCCGTACCACTATTATAGAAAATATATTGGTCTTGGAATGAACAAAACGACACCATGGCTATAATCTCAGTTACTGTGGCCTCTACTAGCTCAACGTCTACCACTACACCCAATGGCACAGTGACAAGCACAGTGACTGGTGAGACTGCACCATTCACGTACCTTTGGAGTTCTGGAGAGACAATGAGCAGTATCACAGGAAAAGCAGCAGGCACATACACACTCACAGTCACAGACAGCACTGGTGCTACAGGCACGGCGATTGGTTCTGTAGTCAGTACACCGCTGCTGCAACGGTATTCCTTTGATGGCACTCTTGCTGCAAGCGGATCTCTAGCCCTTGCGCCAGTCGGTGTTTCCACAACACTTGGAACACCAGCATTTACTACAGGGCCTATGACTGGTATGCAAGCATTGGTGATACCTACATTCAGTTCATATCTGACACTGCCCTTCAACTCATCGCTTGACTTTGGTCGAGGCGCGCCGTTCAGTTGTGGTGGTTGGTATTATATGTCTACCATCACCGAACCTCCAATGTATCTTTCAAACTTGAGTCCTGGAACCAAAGGCATAGAGTTTTACACTGATTCAGGCACAACAGTGTTGGTATTACGGATAATGACTCCACCATCCGGCCAAATTTTGTCTACTGCAGGAAAAACCAGTCAAATCAACAAATGGGTCCACGTCTGGTTGACCTACGATACCGTTCAATTCAAGATGTACATCGGTGGTGTGTTGTCATTTGCCGTGAACGATTCAGGAAATGAATTTGCATCAGGCCTTCCTTGGAACATATGCCACTCACAGCGAAACAGTGTTGGGCAGTGGTCCATGACAGGTGCCATTGCCGATATTCGGTGGTACAGTGGTGAGGTGACAGCAGTTACGGCCATGACTGCGATGGCAAATCCTCTAGGAGTAGCTGTTGTGACAACTGATAGTACTTCAAGTATCACACCAAATGGGACCATTACAGCAACAGCTTCAAATGGCACAAGCCCGTTCACGTATCTCTGGAGCTCTGGAGAAACGACGAGCACAATCAGCGGCAAAGCTGGTGGGAGTTACACTGTGACAGTGACAGACAGCAAATCAGCAACTGTATCTGCTACAGCTATAGTAGTGAGCACACCTCTCTTGCAGCAATTCACTTTTAATGGTACGCTTGCTGCCAGCGGATCTCTAGCCCTTGCGCCAGTCGGTATTTCCTCAACACTCGGAACACCAACATACACTACAGGACCTATTGCGGGCATGAAGGCATTAGTGATTCCAACATTCAGTTCATATCTGACACTGCCTTTCAATCCTTCACTTGACTTTGGTCAAGGAACACCTTTCAGTTGTGGTGGCTGGTATTATATGGCTACCACAACCGATCCTCCTTTCTACTTGACAAATACAGGTAGTGAAGCCACGAAAGGTATTGAGATTTACGTTGATTCAGGCACAACACTATTGGTATTGCGGATATCTCTTGCACCATCAGGCCAAGCCTCAGCTACGGCAGGAAAAACAAGTCAAATCAACAAGTGGGCTCACACCTGGTTAACCTACGATACCAGTACCTTCAAGTTATACATTGACGGTATACTGTCGA
>JAYVEB010000065.1:0-5674 GCA_043749095.1 Burkholderiales bacterium
GTCTTTGTAGCCGGTGCTCAGGTAGAAACCGGTCGTCGTTTCGGCCACGCCGAGAATGATGCCGCCCACCACGATGCCCATGCCGCTGGTCAAGCCGCCGATGATCGCCACCGCGAACGCCTTCAGGCCGAGCACCGCGCCCATCGTGGCGCCGGTCAGCGTGAGCGGCGCGATCAGCACGCCGGCGAAGCCCGCGGTCATCGACGACAGCGCGTACGAGAACGTGATCACGAGGCCGGTGTTGATGCCCATCAGCTTGGCGGCGTCGCGGTCGTTGAAGGTCGCGACCATGGCCTTGCCGTAGATCGTCTTGCGGTTGAAGAACTCGACCGCCAGCATCATGAGCAGCGCGCCGCCGACCACCAGGATTTCCATCGGCAGCACGTTGGCGCCAAGGAACTTCAACGGCGACTCGGGCAGCGGCGACGGGAATTTCAGGTCGTCGCGGCCCCAGACGTTTTCAGCGACGTTCTTGAAGATGATGCCGAGCGCGATGGTCGACATGATCCAGCCGAACTCGCTCTTGATCTTGATCGCCGGCCGCACGCCGATGCGTTCGACCAACGCACCTTGCAAGGCGCCGAACACGCAGACGATCGGGATCATCAGCCAGTAGTTGACGCCCAATCCGACCAGCGTCAGGCCGACCAGCGCGCCCAGCATCAGCGCATCGCCTTGGCCGAAATTCAGTGTGTCCGAGGTCGCGAAAGTGAGTTGGTAGCCGAACGCGATGACCGCGTAGATCATGCCCAGCGCGATGCCGCTGAACACCAGTTGGGTGAGGATTTGCATGACAGGCCCGATCGGAGGGTGCAACGAAAAAGTCCCTCTCCCACCGGGAGAGGGACTTTCACGAGAGGCGCTACTTTATTTCTTCTTGGGCAATGCACCCTTGGCGTTGACATCCTTCACCCGCACTTCCGAGGCCTTCTTCTGGTCGTCCTCGTAGGCGTACACCACGCGTTGGCCCTTCACCTCACCAAACACCGGGATGTTCGCGGTGATCGCGTCGTGATCGTCCTTCGTGAACGGGCGGTTGTAGGTCGTCACCACACCCTCAACCGGTGACTTCAGGTCTTCCAGCGCGGCCTTGATCTTCGGACCGTCGGTCGAGTTGGCCTGCTTGATCGCTGCGGCCAGCAGGTAGATCGAGTCGTAACCCTGAGCGGCCGAGACCGGTGAATCCATGCGGTTGGCCTTCGGCTTGAAGGTGCGCAGATAGGCAATGATGAACGACTGGCGCTTCGGCGTTGTCGGCTCCTGGATGAAGGTCTGCGGCATCCGTGCGCCTTCGCCGCCGGGGCCGGCGTTGTCGATGAAGTTGGCCATCGACAGCGTCCAGCTGCCGATCATCGGCACCTTCCAACCCAGCTTCGTCATGCCGTTGGCGATCTGTGCCAGTTCCGGGCCAATGGCGTAGGTCAGGATCGCATCCGCACCGGCCTCCTTGGCCTTCAGCAGCTGGGCCGTCATGTCGACGTCCTTGATGTTGAACTTCTCGACCGCCACCGGCTTGATGCCCTTGAGGTCGAGCGCCTTCTCGAGGTCGGCGCGACCGAGCTGGCCGTAGTTGGTCGAGTCGGCGAGGATCGCGACCTTCTTGAAGCCGCGCCGCACCACCGCCTCTTCCACGATCATCGGCGCCTGGATGCTGTCGCTGGCCGAGTTGCGGAAGACATAGTTCTCGGGCTGGTCCTTGAACTGCTGCGTGATCAGCGAGCCGGTGGCCACGTTGTTCATCACCGGAATCTTCGCTTCCTGGTAGAAACGTTGGGCGGCCAGCGCCACGCCGGTGTTGATGAAGCCGACCGTGGCGACGACCTTCTCCTTGTTGATCAGCTCCTGCGCGATCTGCACGCCACGCTCGTTCTTGGCCTCGTCATCGCGTTCGACCAGTTCGATCTTGCGGCCGATCACGCCTCCCGCGGCATTGATCTCGTCGACCGCCAGCCTCACGCCGTCGCGCATGCTGACGCCCATCGATGAGGAACCCCCGGTGAAGGGGCCGGACATGCCGATCTTGATCGGCTCGGCCGCGTGGGCGGTACCGAAGGCTGCGCAGGCCAGCGCGACGGCGGCCAGTTTCAGTTTGATGTGCATGTTGTCTCCCAAGACGTACGACTGATGAATCCTGCCAACGCCCGAGACGGCGTACCGCCGGCGATTCTAGTGAGCGTTGCAGAGCCCCACTGATCTTCTCCCACACGTGAAAACCCCCATCCACGCAGCCGTCGCATGGGCAGCCTGTACGACGTGACACAGGACCCAGGCCCTGGCCCTGCACACCGAAGAAGCCAGCGGTTCCTCCCGCTTCTCTCGCTCAAGTCGGGCCAGGGGGTGGGAACAATGCTGTCGGTGGGGTTGCCTGAGCGCGCCACGCCTGAAACTTTTCGCACCTGCCCATGGCCGACTCCGACGCCCAAGATCGCAACCTGCCCGCCTCGGCGCGCCGGTTGAAAAAGGCGCGCGAAGACGGCAATTTGCCCCGCTCGCGTGACCTCGGGCACTTCGCGGCGCTGGCCGCCGGCGGCTTCGGCCTGGTCGTGATGATGCCCACGCTGATCGTCTGGACGCAGGGCGGCCTGGTCCGCGGCCTGAGCTTCGACGCCAGCGCCCGCCTCGGGCCGTCGGCGATGTTCGAGCGGCTGGCCGACCTCACCGTGATGCTGCTGTGGGTGATCGTGCCGATGGGGTTGTGGATGAGCAGCATCGGCATCGCCAGCGCGCTGGTCATCGGGGGCTGGAACTGGACCCTGAAGCCGCTGATGCCCAAGGCCACGCCGTTCAACCTGCCCGCCGGCATCACCCGCCTGTTTTCCAAGCAGCATGTGACCGACGCACTGAAGGCCTCGCTGCTGGCGCTGCTGCTGAGCACCGTGGGCTTCCTCTACCTCTATTTCCACATCGACGAATTCCGCGGTCTGATAGGCATGCCGCTGGACGCCGGGCTCGCGCAGGCCGGCTCGGCGATGCAGGGCGGGCTGTGGATGCTGCTGGGCGTGCTGGCGGTGTTCGCGGCCATCGATGCGCCGCTGCAGCGCTACCTGAACGCGAACAAGCTGAAGATGAGCGCGCAGGAGCTGAAGCAGGAACACAAGGAATCCGAGGGCAGTCAAGAGATCAAGGGCCGGCGCCGGCAGCTGATGCGCGAGTTGTCGCGCCGCCGCATGCTGGCCGCGGTGCCGACCGCTGACCTGGTGGTGATGAACCCGACCCACTATGCGGTCGCGCTGAAGTACGACGAGGCCTTGATGGGCGCGCCGCGTGTGGTCGCGAAGGGTGCCGACCTGCTGGCGATGACGATCCGCGACACCGCACGCACGGCCAAAGTGCCGGTGCTGCAGGCACCGGTGCTGGCGCGTGCGCTGTACGCCCACGCCGAACTCGACCGAGAAATCCCGACCGCGCTGTTCGCTGCCGTCGCACAGGTGCTGGCCTATGTGTACCAGCTGCGCGCGGCCATGAGCGGCCGTGGCACGATGCCCAACGACCTGCCCGAACTGGTCGTGCCGCCGGAACTCGATCCGCACAACACGCCGGTGGTCGAGGACGCTGATCCAGCGTGATGCTGCCGAGGGCGCGGGGTGACCGGCTCCGCTCATGTCACCCGGGCCGGTTCACTGCCCAGGGGCTTCGAGTCGAGTCGATCCGGCCCTCCTTCTTTACTTCGGTGCGCCGGTCACCCCACGCCCTCGGCAGCCGGCACCGTTGTCGAATGCGAAGGTAGCCAGATCACAGACTGCCTCGGTGGTGGCAAGAGCGCTGCGGTGGGCCGCTGTGTGGAGTGAAGTAGAGGAGGAGGGCCGGCGGGACTTGAGCCAAAGCGAACGGCTGGTGAACCGGCCCGGGGGACATGAACGCAACACAGTGGCCCGCCGCAGCGCTCACGCACTGACTTCAGCAGCCCAGAACTGCGCAACATTCGCCCCCTTTATCCGCATCAAGTATTGGCAATGCCTCGGAACAATGACAAGCGTCAACCAGCGCTTTTCATGTCCGCACATCTCCTCTCCACACTGCCGTTGACGCTCACCGTCAAGGCCATTTCTCGATGAATCCGTTGCAGCAAATGAAGGCCTGGCTGGGCCCGAACGCCACCGCGATCCGGGCGCTGATGGCGCCGCTGTTCATCGTGATGGTGCTGTCGATGATGGTGCTGCCGCTGCCGCCATTCGCACTCGACCTGCTGTTCACCTTCAACATCGCGATGGCGCTGATGGTGATGATGGTCGCCGCCTACATGGTCAAGCCGCTGGACTTTGCGGCCTTCCCGACGGTGATCCTGCTGACCACCCTGCTGCGCCTGTCTTTGAACGTGGCCTCGACGCGCGTCGTGCTGCTCGAAGGCCACACCGGTCCGGGCGCGGCCGGCGCAGTGATCGAGTCGTTCGGCCACTTCCTAATCGGAGGCAATTTCGCGGTCGGTCTGATCGTCTTCGCGATCCTGGTGGTGATCAACTTCATCGTGGTCACCAAAGGCGCCGAGCGCATCGCCGAAGTCGGCGCGCGCTTCACATTGGATGCGATGCCCGGCAAGCAGATGGCGATCGACGCCGACCTGAATGCCGGTCTGATCGACGAGAAGGAAGCCAAGCGCCGCCGCGCCGAAGTCGGCGACGAAGCGGAGTTCTTCGGTTCGATGGACGGTGCCAGCAAGTTCGTCCGTGGCGACGCGATGGCCGGCCTGATGATCCTGGTCATCAACATCATTGGCGGCTTCATCATCGGCGTCGCGCAGCACGGCCTGTCGGCCGGGCAGGCGGCCGACAGCTACATCGTGCTGGCCGTCGGCGACGCGCTGGTCGCGCAGATTCCAGGCCTGCTGATCTCTGTCGCGGCCGCGATGGTGGTCTCGCGCGTCGGCAAGGGCAACGACGTCGGCACCCAGATCGCCGCGCAAATGTTCAGCTCGCCGCGCGCACTTGCCATCACCGCCGGCGTCATCGGCACGCTGGGGCTGATCCCGGGCATGCCGCACGTGGTGTTCATCCTGATTTCCTCCGGCCTGGGCTATGCGGCCTACTGGATGCGTGAGCGCGATCGCATCGCCCGCGAGGCCCCGCCGCCGTCCGCCGCCGTGATGGCTGAACCCAATGCCGAAGCGAGCTGGGACGACCTGCTGCCGATCGACACGCTGGGCCTGGAGGTTGGCTACCGGCTGATCTCGCTGGTCGACAAGGCGCGCGAAGGCGACCTGCTGGCGCGCATCAAGGGCGTGCGGCGCAAGTTCGCTCAGGACGTCGGTTTCCTGCCGCCGCCGGTGCACATCCGCGACAACCTCGAGCTGAAACCCAGCATGTACCGGCTGACGCTGCGCGGTGCGGTGGTGGGCGAGGGCGAGGCCTTCCCGGGCATGTGGCTGGCCATCAACCCGGGCGGCGCGACCACGCCATTGATCGGCACGCGCACCACCGACCCGGCCTTCGGCCTGCCTGCGGTGTGGATCGAGGAGTGCCAGCGCGAGTCGGCCCAAATGAGTGGGTTTACGGTGGTTGATTGCTCGACCGTCGTGGCGACCCATCTTTCACACTTGATGCAACGCCACGCCGCCAAGTTGCTGGGTCGCGTGGAGGTCCAGCAACTGGTCGAACACGTGACCAAGCTGGCGCCCAAGATGATCGAGGACGTGGTGCCCAAAATGGTCGCGATACCGGCTCTGCAAAAGGTTCTCCAG
>JAYVEB010000066.1:0-16644 GCA_043749095.1 Burkholderiales bacterium
GGCCAACCTCCTGTTCAGGTTGGAGCATCTTCTCAGACAGATAGCTCATAGCGTGAGCTACCACCTGGGATAGCTGAACATTCTTGCTGATCAGGAAGGGAAATCACCGGCACTTTGGTGCCAACGAGAGCAACTATTCCTTCACCACTCCCGAAGCGTTGCTCGCTGAATTTCAACGTGATATTGCGAGGTGGAATCGTGAAAACAGTGACTCTTGATGTTCGCTCTCCTAAGGAAGCGATGGCGGGCTTTGCTCAGGCATGGCAGTCCGGCAGGGCAGAAAAAACCGCCCGAATCAGTTTTGCCACGCCGGAGCTTCTTTGGAAAGTGCTCACCGCAAAGCGGTGGGAGCTACTTAAGGCGCTTTGCGGCGCAGGCCCCATATCCATTCGCGAAGCGGCCCGTCGGGTCGAGCGCGATGTCAAGGCAGTTCATACCGATGTCACGGCGTTGCTCGCAGTTGGTGTCCTGAACCGCACAGAGAGTGGAGGCATCGTCTTCCCATTCGAGGCCGTGAAGGTCGAGTTCCTGTTGCAGGCTGCATAGCGCTACGCGCGGATGCCCTGGACCGAAGAAGAACGCGGCGCCTTCGCAGCCTGTATGGCTGAGCGCCCGACCGCCGGAGATGTCGTGCCGTTGACGTGCCCCGGCCCAAAAGGCACCAGCAGCCCGCCAACGCTCACTGGCTGTCTTCGAAACCCGTCGGCGTGTTAGTGCTGACCTGGGTGTTGCCCATGCCCAGCAGTTCGCGGGCTTGGTAGAGCGTTTGCATCTCGGTCTGGCTTTTCTTCGATTCGACCAGGTGGCGCTCGATTTCCCACACCAGGTTGATCAGTTCGCGCGTCGTCTGCGCGCGGCGCACCCGCACCAGCGTGACCGCGGCAAACAGCGGCGCGTCGATGCGCAAGGTGTCGATCAAGAGCTCGCGCACTTCCTGATGCAGGTCTTCCAGCTCGGACTTGGCCAGCGTGCGGCGTTGCGCGTAGGCCACCGCCTCGGTACCGTCGGGCCGCCTCAACGGTATGCGCGAGGAGTCTTCGGTGGTGAACTTCGGTGCGCGTGCCGGTGCGTCGAGGTCGACTGCGAGCACGCCCGACAGCGTGTTGCCGCCGCTGTCACCAGCGTCAACCAAGGGTGGCGCGGCGACGGGCGCGTTGGGGTCGAGGGCGACGTCGACCATGCCCAGGTGCACCAGATCAGTAAAGTGCGTCGTGCGAGCACCGGCTTGCAGCCCAAGCGCCAGCACCTCGCTGAGCGGGCGCTGCCCATCGACCAGGAAAAGCATCGTCCGGTGGCGCTGATTCAGGCCGTGCGTGCGGGTGCGCAACTCGTCGATTCCGAGCTGCGTCTTGACCGGCGGGCGAGGCATGGGCATTGGGCAGAAGGCACCAACAGCAACGATTTCCGATTGTGGCGCCGGGCCCTGGCGACCGCGAGCGGCACACGTATCAGGGTGTGTCTGCGCCTGCCGATGCCTGTGCGGTTTTGGGCAGTCCGGGCCCGCTTTTTGTGACTGAGTCTGCGCGGGGATACCGTCAGGCGGCCAGTCGCAGCGGCGCCGCCAGGTGCGGGGTGATCTGCGTCGGATCGTTGACGGTGCGCACCGCCTGGTAGATCGCCTCGGCCTGCGGATGGCGGCGGCGCAACGGATGCAGCCATTGCTTCAGCCGCCCGGCACGGTGGCGGTCGGCGATGTCGGTGCGGGCCAGCAACAGCTGCCAGAACTCGGCGACCAGTGGGCGCAACTCGGTCCAGTCGAGCGCTGGTCCGCTGACTATCGTTTGTGCAGAACGCGATCGCGTCGCGGCCACGATGGCCAGCGCCAGCCCTGGGTCGGCGACCATGCCGCGGCCCAGCATCAGCGCGTCGCAGCCCGACACCTCGCGGCAGCGCAGCGCGTCGGCCACCGTCCAGATCTCGCCATTGGCGACCATTGGCAGGCGCACCGCGGCGCGGATGTCGGCAATGCGCTCCCAGTACGCCGGCGGCCGGTAGCCATCGGCCTTGGTGCGGGCATGCACGACCAGCTCGTCAGCGCCGGCACCGGCAATCGCCTGCGCGCACTCGATCGCGCGGCGGTCATCCAGGTGGCCGAGCCGCATCTTCGCCGTCACCGGCATCGCAGGCGGCACCGCACGGCGCACGGCAGCAACGATGCGGGCGATCAGTTCGGGGTCGTCCAGCAGCGCTGCCCCGCCCCCGTGGCGGTTGACGATTTTTGCCGGGCAGCCGAAGTTCAGATCGATGCCATGCGGCCCGAGCGACGCCAGCCGCGCGGCGTTCTCGGCCAGGCAATTCGGATCAGAACCCAACAGCTGCGCGCGCACCGGCACGCCGGCGCGGGTGCGCCCGCCGTGGCGCAGCTCGGGCACCACACGCAGGAAAGTGCGCTCGGGAAGCAGCGTGCCGGAAACGCGGATGAACTCCGATACGCAGCGATCGATGCCGCCCACCCGCGTCAGGATGTCGCGCAGCGTGTGGTCGAGCAGGCCTTCCATCGGCGCGAGCAGCAGCGTCATGGCCGCCCCACGCCCTGGGGAACCACGATTGCGGCGATGATGGCGACCGCGACGCCATTGACCTCGAGACCCCGAACAGGAGACACGACTTGAAATCCACACTGATCGCCGGCCTGCTGGCGCTGTCCTCCCTGGGCGCCGCCTGGGCGCAATACGGTGTGGCACCTGCCGCGCCCAAGACATCGGGCGACATCACCACCGCCAGCGGGCTGGTCTACCGGGTGCTGGTCGAAGGCACCGGCGCCACGCCGCGCGGCAGCGACGGCGTGACGGTGAACTACCGCGGCACGCTGGCCGATGGCAAGGAGTTCGACAGCTCCTACAGCCGTGGCCAGCCGGCGACCTTCCCGCTGCACGGCGTGATCCCTTGCTGGACCGAAGGCCTGCAGCGGATGAAGGTGGGCGGCAAGTCGCGGTTGACCTGCCCGCCGCAGATCGCCTACGGCGCGCGCGGCGCGGGCAATGTGATTCCGCCGAACGCGACGCTGACCTTCGAGGTGGAACTGATTTCGATCTCGCTGTACTGACCAGCGAAGCGTCAGGCGACCGCGCGCCGCGCTGAACCGGCTTCTCATCCAGCCAGCACCGGCTTGGCGAGTAGCTTGCGGCCGACGCTGACGCCCACGAGTACCAGCGCCCCGGCCGCCACGCCCACCAGCCCGTCGAGCAGTACCGGCACCACGGCGCCGACCACACCGCCGAGTTGGTCGGTGACCCGCTCGGCCAGTGCCTCGATCGCGTGGTGCAGCTTGGCGATGCCATGCGTCAGGATGCCGCCACCCACCAGGAACATCGCGGCGGTGCCGACCACGGTGAGCGCGCGCATCAGGTAGGGCGCTGCTTTCAGGATCGCCACACCGAGGCGGTGTTGCAGCGCCACGCCGATGCCGCTGCCCGGACGCTTCGTCAGGTACAGCCCGAGGTCATCGAGCTTGACGATGCCGGCCACCACGCCATAGACGCCGATCGTCATCGCAATCGCCATGCCGACCAGCACCGTCAGCTGGGTGATGAAGGGCGAATCCTGCACCGTGCCCAGCGTGATCGCGATGATTTCCGCGGAGAGGATGAAGTCGGTGCGCACCGCGCCCTTGATCTTGTCTTTCTCGAACGCGACCATGTCCACCGCCGGGTCGGCCATCGCCTGCAGCACCTGCGCCTGGTGGGCCGCGTCATCCGCCGCGTCGTGCAGGAATTTGTGGGCCAGCTTCTCGAACCCCTCGTAGCAGAGGAACAGGCCGCCGACCATCAGCAGCGGCGTTACCGCCCACGGTGCGAAGGCGCTGATGACCAGCGCAGCGGGCACCAGGATCGCCTTGTTCATCGCCGAGCCCTTGGCCACCGCCCAGACCACCGGCAGTTCGCGATCGGCATTGACGCCAGCCACCTGCTGCGCGTTCAGCGCCAGGTCGTCGCCCAGCACACCGGCGGTCTTCTTCGCCGCGACCTTGGTCAGCAGCGCGACGTCGTCGAGCACGGTGGCAATGTCGTCGATCAGGGCGAGCAGGCTGGAGGCCATCAGGGGGGACTTTCAAGGCAGAAGGGTTGCAGCGATGGTAGCCGGGTGCCCCAGTGCGTTGACCCGCCGGCGGCGCGGGCATGCGGTGTCGTGCGAATATCTCAGCGCCCAACCACCAAGGAACCCACGATGACCCACTGGCAGCTGAAAACCCCCGACGAGGTGTACACCGCCGACGAGATCGCGGCCCGCCTGCAGCAGGACCTGCCGACCTGGGCTCACGAAGAGGGACACCTCCTTTGCAAGTACCAGACCAGCGGCTGGAAAGGCACGCTGATGGTCGTCAATGCCATCGGCCACCTGGCCGAAGCCGCCTGGCACCACCCCGACCTGGCGGTGTCGTACGCCGCCGTCATCGTCAAGCTGATGAACCACAGTGCCAAGGGCATCACCAACAAGGACTTCGAACTGGCGCAGAAGATCGAGGAAGTGGTGATGTGGCAGCCAGCCAAACAGGCCGGCTCGGCGCTCGAAGGCACGCCTGCCGACGCGCAATACAAGTACATCCAGTACGACTGATCACGACCAATGGTTACGCCGCCACAAGCGCCTTGGTGTGCTTCGGAAACGCCTTCAGCATCTTCGCGTCCATCGTGACGACCTTCACCCCGAGTCGCGCGGCGAGTGCCACGAACTCGCAGTCGTAGGCCGAGCAGTCGCTGTCGCGGACGAATTCGCAAACGCGACGGGAATCCACTTCGTGTTCGTTGCCAGCCAACAGCGCCACAGGATCGGTGCTGCCCATTCGGGATCGCGCTTGAACAGCGCGTCGGCCTGCGGGCTGTACTCGGAAGGCAGCAGCAGGTAAGCCACGATGCTCTTGTCGACCACGATCACAGGCGGCTCTCGCGCTTGAGCGCATCGATGGTTTTCGCGTGGAACTTGGTCTGGGGCAGGCTGGCCCGCAGCGCCTGAGCGCGCGCGAGGCGCTCGGAAGGGCTCACCTTGTCAGGAAGAAGCACCGACTCCAGGCAGACGATCGCTTCACTGTTCAGGCTGCGCCGGTGGGCTTCGGCGGACGCCTTCAGCCGCTGGTAGACCTCGTCGGGGATGCTTTTCAAGGTGAGGGTCGTGGACATGGAACCTCCAAAAGTAACCGTTCTGGTTGCGCTGCTCCAGCCACGTCAAGCGCGCAGTTGAAGCGCCTCATTTGCCGTGCCGTCTGCATCCAACCCCAGAAACCCGCCACTCTGATGCGCCCACAGCCGCGCGTACAGACCGCCTTGCGCCAACAGGCTGGCGTGGTCGCCCTCCTCGACGATGCGGCCGTGCTCCAGCACGATCAGCCGGTCCATTGCGGCAATCGTCGACAGGCGGTGCGCGATGGCGACCACCGTCTTGCCTTCCATCAGCCGATACAGACTCGCCTGGATCGCCGCTTCGACCTCGCTGTCGAGCGCGCTGGTGGCTTCGTCGAGCAGCAGGATCGGCGCGTCCTTCAGCATCACGCGGGCGATGGCGATGCGTTGGCGCTGGCCGCCGCTGAGCTTGACGCCGCGCTCGCCCACATGCGCGTCGTAGCCGGTGCGGCCTGTCGGGTCGGCCAGCGGCGCGATGAAGTCGTGCGCCTCGGCGCGCTGCGCGGCTGAAATCATCTCGGCATCGCTGGCCTCGGGCCGGCCGTAGAGGATGTTGTCGCGCACCGAACGGTGCAGCAGCGAGGTGTCCTGCGTGACCATGCCGACCTGCGCGCGCAGGCTGTCCTGCGTCACCGCAGACACGTCCTGCCCGTCGATCAGCACACGGCCCGATTCGACGTCGTAGAAGCGCAGCAGCAGGTTGACGATGGTGCTCTTGCCAGCGCCCGAGCGGCCGACCAGGCCGATCTTCTCGCCGGGGCGGATGTGCAGCGACAAGCCGTCGAGCACCGGCGTCTTGCCACCGTACGCGAAGTGGGCGTTCTCGAAACGGATGTCGCCGCGCGTCACCTGCAGCGGAACGGCATCGGCACGGTCGGTGACGAGCTGTGATCGCGAAAGCGTGTTCATGCCGTCTTGCACCGTGCCGACGTGCTCGAACAGCGAGGCCATTTCCCACATCACCCAGTGCGAAATGCCATTCAAGCGCAGGGCCATCGCGGTTGCGGCGGCCACCGCGCCGACGCCGAGTTCACCGCGCGTCCACAGCCACAGCGTGGCACCCGCGGTGGACGCGATCAGCCCCATGCTGAGCACGTGGTTGACCACCTCGAAGCCGCTGACCAGGCGCATCTGCCGATGCACCGTGACGATGAATTCCTGCATCGCCGAGCGCACATAGCCCGACTCGCGGCCGGCGTGCGAGAACAGCTTGACGGTGGCGATGTTGGTGTAGGCGTCGGTGATGCGGCCGGTCATCATCGACCGCGCATCAGCCTGCAATTTGGCGACCTGACCTAGGCGCGGCACGAAGTACCAGATCGCCAGGCAGTACAGCGCCAGCCAGCCGACGAAGGGCAGCAGCAGCCAGACATCGAAGCGGCCGACCAGCGCGATGATGGTGACGAAATAGATCACCACGAAGACCATGATGTCGCAGGTGATCATCACCACGTCGCGGGTCGCGAGCGCGGTCTGCATCACTTTCGTGGCCACGCGACCGGCGAACTCGTCCTGATAGAACTGCATGCTCTGGCCGAGCATCAGCCGGTGGAAATTCCAGCGCAGCCGCATCGGCAGGTTGGCCGCGAGCGCCTGATGCTTGATCAGCGTCTGCAGCGCGATCAGCAGCGGGCTGGCGAGCAGGATGGCCGCGAGTAGCAACAGGTGGCCGCGCTCCTGCGTCCACAGCGCCGCAGGCTGTGTACGGCCCAGCCAATCGACCACATCGCCCAGCATGTTGAACAGGTAGGCCTCGAAGACGCCGATCGATGCCGTCAGCAGGATCATGCCCAGGACCAATCTGCGCGCACCCGCGATGCAGGTCCAGACGAAGGGGAACAGCCCGCGCGGCGGCGGGGTCGGTTGCTCGTCGGGGTACGGGTCGAGCAGTTTCTCGAAGGCTGAATACATCGGCACAAGCGTAGCCGATGCATGATGACCGGGTGCCCTCCGCCCCGAGTCTCCCTTTGTCGTTGCCGTTGCTGATCGTCCATGCCGACGACGCGCTGGTCATCATCGACAAGCCCGCCGGCCTGCTGTCGGTGCCGGGTCGCGGGGCCGACAAGGCGGATTGCGCCGCGTCGCGGGTGCAGGCGCAGTTTCCCGATGCACAGACCGTGCATCGGCTCGACATGGCGACCTCGGGCCTGCTGCTGTTCGCCCGCGGCGCCACGATTCAGCGTGCGCTGAGTGTGATGTTCCGAACACGCGAGGTGGTCAAGCGCTACGAGGCCGTGGTGGAAGGCCTGGTCGAGCAAGACGACGGCGAGATCGATCTGCCGCTGCTCGCCGACTGGCCGCAGCGCCCACGGCAGAAGGTCGATCGGCTGCAGGGCAAGCCGTCGTTGACGCGCTATCGCGTGCTGCACCGCGACCCGGCCACGCACACCACCCTGCTGGCCTTGCAGCCGCTGACCGGGCGCACGCACCAGCTGCGGGTGCACCTGCTGGCGATCGGGCATCCGATTGCAGGCGACGCGCTGTACGCGACAGGTGAAGTGCCGACCGCCGCCCGGTTGATGCTGCACGCGACGCGGCTCGAACTGCGGCATCCGCTGACATCGCAAGCCTTGACGCTGGTGAGCGCGGCGCCGTTCTGATCGTTGCTGACGCGCCAGAATTCGAGGCCGCAGCCCCCACGGAGCCAGCCCATGTCCCAACGCCTCGTCATCCTCACCGGCGCCTCGCGCGGCCTCGGCGCCGCGCTGGCCGAGCAGTTGCTGAGCGCTGGCACCGTGATGCTGTGCCTGTCGCGCGGCCGGCATCCGACGCTGGCCGCGCGCGCCGCCTCAGCGCAGGTAACGCTCGAAGAATGGCCGCGCGACCTGGCCAACAGCATCACCGTGGCCGATGAAGTCGAGGCCTGGCTGCGAGCCTTCGATGCGCACCGTTTCGACGAGGCGGTGCTGATCAACAGCGCCGGCGTGATCTCGCGCGTCGGCCCGTCGGACGACCGCACCTCGGCGGAACTGGCCAGCGCGCTGCGCGTCGGGCTCGAAGCCACCATCTTGCTGACCGCGGCGTTCCTGCGCGCGACTGGCGGCTGGCGTGCCGACCGCCGCGTGTTGAACATTTCGTCGGGCCTCGGCCGGCGCGCGATGGCAGGCAGCGCGATCTATGGCGCAGCGAAAGCCGGCATGGACCATTACTCGCGCGTGGTCGCGCTCGATGAAGCGCACCGCCCCGAGACCACCGGCGACAAAAGCCGCGCGGCGCGCATCGTGTCGCTGGCGCCAGGCGTGATCGACACCGACATGCAGGCGCAACTGCGTGGCGCCGAAGGCACGGGCTTCCCGAGCAAGGCCTATTTCGAGCAACAGCACGCGCAGGGATTGCTGGTCAGCGCCGACGACACGGCAGCGCGAATCCTGGCCTACCTGAAGCGCGACGATTTCGGCAGCAACCCGGTGGCCGACATCCGGCTGGTCTGAGCCAGACTAAGCCGCGTCAGGCGCTGCCCGGCCCCTGAAATCCGCCGCGTCGGAAGGTCAGCACCAGCGTGTCGCGGTGGCCATCCAGCCGGCCAGCCTGCAGGGGCTGGATCGGCGTGGTTTCGTGGATCACCCGCGCGTCGTCGAGCATCAGCAGCGTCCACGGCTCGCTCATCGTGAAGCGGATGCCGGTCGGCCCATCGGCGTCGAACACCCGCGTCTCGCCACCTTTCACGCCATGGCGATCGACCAGCACAACGACGACGAAATCGACACCGTCGCGGTGCGCACCTTCCGGCGTCGGCCGGCCGATGCCATCGGTGGTATCGATGCGGAACTGGTGCGCCTCGACGAACCAGGGCTGCGCGCCCTTGATCTGCGAGCACACCGCCGCCAGACCACGCAGCAGGGCAGCCCACGCCAGCTGATTGGTGATGTCAGGGCTCATCGGCTCGAAGATGCGTTCGAGCCCGCCGTGCAGTGCGTTGTATTCGAGCGGCTGCCAATGGGGCCGGTGAGGCACTTGCGTCACCCGCGCGCCATCGACAATGAAGCACGAATGTCGACGGCGCCGATAGCGGCCGCCATCACGCAGGAAGGTGTCGGGCGGCAGGTCGGACCAGCTCGGCACCAGCGTCGTCAGCGGCGCCGCGTCGACATCGATCAGTGCGCGCAAGGCAGCGGGTGCCAGCACCGCATGGCCGGCGTCGATCAGCGCCTGCGGTAGCGCATCGGCTGCGATCGATGGCGGCGATGGAGTCATCACGACAGAGCTTGCGGCATCGGCGCGGCAACCACCTTGATGCGGCTGCCGGCCACCGCGACCACCTGGCCTGCCCTGATCTTGCAGGTCTTGCGCAACTCTTCGCGGCCGTCCACCTGCACGCCGCCAGCGGCCACCAGCGCCTTCGCCGCACCGCCGCTCTGCGACACGCCGGTGGCCTTCAGCAAGGCGTCCAGCGTGATGTGCTCACCGCGCAATTCGAAATCGATCAATTCCATCGGGTATCAATCTCAGCCCACCCTCGGGTGGTTCAGGTGATCGGAATCAGGGGAGTGTGATTCTGTGTCATCGACGCACCCCCGGCCAAAAACACGCATGCGCCCGCCTTCGCAATGGGGTACATTAGGGTGACAGGTATACGCAAGACCGTGGTTGCTAGTGATCATCTACCCGCTTCTGCTCTGAAGCGGGATCGCAAGAAATCCCCAGTTGCTCTTGAGTGTCTCTGCATGCGGTTGCATGTGCAGTCGCATCATTTTGTTATTTGATAGGAAACCGTCCATGACGACGCAAACAGGTACCGTGAAGTGGTTCAACGAGAGCAAGGGCTACGGCTTCATCGCTCAAGACGCGGGTGGTGCTGACCTCTTCGCCCACTTCCGTGACATCACCGGCAGCGGATTCAAGACCCTGGTTGAAAACCAGAAGGTCGAATTCGAAGTCAAGCAAGGCCAGAAGGGCCTGCAAGCTGCCAACATTCGCGTGCTGTAAAAGCGCCGCGATATCAGCTTTCGAAACGCGGCTTCGGCCGCGTTTTTTATGTCGGCACCGAACTGCCGAACTATTTCTTGGCGTCGCTCTGCAGGGACTGGCCTAACAGATGCGCGATCAGCGCATTGAGGCCGCCCTGATGGCCCACGGCGCGGTCGTGCAGTTGCCGAACCAGATCGGCCGGCAGCTTGCATGCAAAAGGCAGCAAGCCGGCCTGTGCATCGAGCCGGCGCTGTTCGCGCTTGTCGACCACGCCACTCGCGGCCTGCCCGAAGCGGCCGGGTACCGCGACCCCCTTCATCTGCCCATCGATCTTCCTGGCCAGGTGTTTGACCAGATCGGTTTTCTTCATGCTCATGGTGTCGTGCTCTGTGCGCTGCGAGGGTTCGTCAGCCTGCGATTGTCATGCGTGCCCGACAATCGAGAGCTGCGCTGAATTCCTTCGCGCCAACCGGGACGCATCCATGGCATTGAAGGCCACCATCCACAAAGCCAGCCTGCAGTTGAGCGACATGGACCGCAACGTCTACGGCGAGCATGCGCTCACCATCGCGCGCCACCCGTCGGAGACCGACGAGCGGATGATGATCCGCGTGCTGGCCTATGCGCTGAACGTGCCGGCTGACCCGCGTAACGGCACGCTGGAGTTGGCAAAGAGCCTGTGGGACACCGACGAGCCCGACCTGTGGCAGAAGGACCTGACCGGCCAGATCATGCACTGGATAGACGTCGGCCAGCCCGATGAACGGCGCATCCTGAAGTCCGCCCCGCGCGCCGATCGGGTCACGGTGATCAGCTTCAGCCACAGCACACCGGTGTGGTGGAAGGGGCTGGAGACCCGCATCACCCGGGCGCGCAACGTTGCGGTGTGGCAGATCGAGACCGAGCAGAGCCAGGCGCTGGCCGCGCTCGCCCAACGCAACATGCAGCTGCAGGTGACGGTTCAAGACGGTGTGGTCTGGATCGGCGAAGGCGACCGCTCGGTCGAGGTGCGGCCGGTGCGGCTCAACGCCTGACCCGCCGATCGGGGCCAGAATCGGTCAGATGAAACCACCCCGCCCGCACGTCCGCGCCACCGCCCTCGACATCCACCACGACGCGGCGCAGTCCTGCTTTGAGTGCGTGGTCGATGGCCTGCGCTGCGTCATCGACTACCGGCTGATCGACGGTGTGATGCACATCGATCACACCGAGGTGCCACCGGCGCTCGAAGGCCGTGGCATCGCGGCGGCGCTGGTGCGCTTCGCGCTGGCCCATGCGCGCGAACACGGCTTGAAGGTCAATCCGCTGTGCTCGTATGTGCGTGTCTACGTGCAGCGGCATGCGGACACGCACGACCTGCGCGCCTGAGCGGCATTCCCTTTCGACACATCGCGCATGAACCCGAGCGACGACGACCCGTATCGCTGGCTGGAAGACGTGCTGGGCGATCGCGCGCTGGCCTGGGTGCGTGAACGCAATTCGGAAAGCGAAGGCCTGCTGACCGCGCGGCCCGAGTACGCGCCGATCCGCCAGCAACTGCTGGAGGTGCTGAACTCGAAGGAGCGCATCCCGCAGGTGTCGCGGCGCGGCGACCACTTCTACAACCTGTGGCGTGACGACACGCACCCGCGCGGTCTGTGGCGCCGCACCACGCTAGCCGAATACCGGCAGCCGAACCCCGCGTGGGAGACGGTGCTCGACATCGACGCGCTGGCCGCAGCCGAGGGCGAGAACTGGGTCTGGGCCGGCGCGAACGCGCTCGACACCGCGCCCAACTTTTGCCTGGTGTCGCTGTCGCGCGGCGGCGCCGACGCGACGGTGACGCGCGAGTTCAACACCGCCACGAAGCAGTTCGTCGAAAACGGATTCACGCTGCCCGAAGCCAAGTCGTCGGTGACATGGGTCGATGCCAACACGCTGTACGTCGGCACCGACGTCGGCCCCGGCAGCCTGACCGACTCCGGGTACTCGCGCCTCGTGCAGCGCTGGTCGCGTGGCACGCCGCTGGCGTCAGCCGTCACGGTGTTCCAGGGTGAACCCACAGACGTGTCGGTCAGCGTGTCGGTCGATCTGACGCCGGGCCACGAACGCACGCTCCTCAGCCGCTCGCTCGATTTCTACCACCAGCAGCACTGGCTGCTGCAAGGCAAGACGCTGGTGCCCATCGACCTGCCGAGCGATGCGTCGTTCAGCTTCTGGAGCCATGCAGGCGGTGCGGACGACACGCTGCTGATCGAGCTGCGCAGCGACTGGACGGTGGCCGGTGCGACCCATGCCAGCGGCTCGCTGCTGGCCGCCGATACGCTCGCCTACCTGGCCGGTGAGCGGCAATTCGATGTGCTGTTCACGCCGACCGCCACCTGCTCACTGGCCGGCTATTCGGCCACGCGCGATCACTTGATCGTCAACCTGCTCGACAACGTCGCCAGCCGCCTCGAACTGTGGCGGCGCACGCCCGCTGGCTTCGAGCCGCGGGTGATCGACGCACCGTTCCCCGGCACGCTGAGCGTGCGCAGCCTGCACGACCCGATGCGCCACGACGACCCGCTGGCAGAGAGTTACCTGCTGGGTTACACCGATTTTTTGACGCCGGATTCGCTGTTCCTCGGCCAGACCGAAGCCGGTCCGGGCCAGGCGGCCGGCCCACACGCGCTCGAACTGCTGAAAGCGCGCCCTGCCCTGTTCGACGCCACCGGCCTGCGCGCCGAGCAGCGCTTCGCGACCTCGGCCGATGGCACCCGTGTGCCCTACTTCATCGTCTGGCCGCGCAGTGCCCAGCCCGATGGCCGCAACGCGACGCTGCTCTACGGCTACGGCGGCTTCGAGGTGTCGCTGAACCCGTGGTACCCGGCCGGCCACGGCCGAGCCTGGTTCGAACGCGGCGGCGCACTGGTGGTGGCCAACATCCGCGGTGGTGGTGAGTTCGGGCCGACGTGGCACCAGGCGGCGATCCGGCACCACAAGCAACGCAGCTACGACGACTTCATCGCTGTGGCCGAAGACCTGATCCAAAGCGGCGTCACCAGCGCCCGACACCTCGGCATCATGGGTGGCAGCAACGGTGGGCTGCTGGTGGGCGCGGTGTTCACCCAGCGGCCCGAGCTGTTCAACGCCGTGGTCTGCCAGGTGCCGCTGCTCGACATGCGGCGCTATCACACGCTGCTGGCCGGGGCCTCGTGGATGGCCGAGTTCGGCAACCCCGACGTACCGGAAGACTGGGCGCACATCGCGCGCTACAGCCCGTACCAGAACCTGTCGCCTGACAAGACCTATCCCGAAGTGCTGTTCACCACGTCGACCCGCGACGATCGGGTGCACCCGGCACACGCCCGCAAGATGGCTGCGCGGATGCGCGAGCTGGGCCATGCACTGCTGTACTACGAAAACATCGAGGGCGGCCACGGCGGCGCGGCCGACAACACCCAACGCGCGCACCTGCAGGCGCTGGAATTCGCCTACCTGTGGCGCCAGTTGGGTAGGGCAGACTGAAGCACCTGTCACGATCCGTGCTTAGGTCTTCTCCATGGTCACCGCCCTTGCCGAATCCGCCACCCCCACCGCGCTGCCGACGGTGCTCGACATCGAAGCCTCGGGCTTCGGCCGTCACAGCTACCCGATCGAGATCGGCTACGTGCTGCCCGACGGCAGCGGCTACTGCACGCTGGTGCGCCCCGAGGCGGGCTGGACGCACTGGGATCCGGAGGCGCAGCGTCTGCACGGCATCACGCGAGACACCGTGTTGCTGCACGGCCGGCCCGCGCTGGACATCGCACGGCACCTGAACCAGGCCTTGCACGGGCAGACCATTTACACCGATGGTTGGGCCAACGACTACAGCTGGATCGGCGCACTGTTCGACGCCGCTGACCTGTCGCCGTCCTTCCACATCGAGAACCTGCGCGCGCTGCTCAGCGACGACGACGCGGCGCACTGGCACCAGATCAAGGACCAGGTCGGGCGCGAACTGAACCTGCGGCGTCACCGTGCCAGCGCGGACGCCCGGTTGCTGCAGATGACGCTGCGCCGGCTGCACGCGGCCGGGCCCGGGTGACAGCGGCGAGAATACGGGCTGTCCATCGTCCATCGTCGATCGGCGAACGGCGTCAGCACCCGCCCGCCGCCCGTTTCGCGCAGCCGACTCACTCACCGCCTTTCAGACCATGTCCACGATCCTGCAGCAACTTCCCCTCGGCCAGAAGGTCGGCATCGCGTTTTCCGGCGGACTGGACACCAGCGCTGCCTTGCACTGGATGAAGCTGAAAGGCGCCCAGCCCTACGCCTACACCGCCAACCTCGGCCAGCCCGACGAGCCCGATTACGACGAGATCCCGCGCAAGGCGATGCTTTACGGCGCGGAGCGCGCACGGCTGATCGACTGCCGCCAGCAGCTGGTCGCCGAAGGCATCGCCGCGCTGCAGGCCGGCGCCTTCCACATCAGCACCGCTGGCATCACATACTTCAACACCACGCCGATCGGCCGCGCGGTCACCGGCACGATGCTGGTCGCGGCGATGAAGGAGGACGACGTCAACATCTGGGGCGACGGCAGCACCTTCAAGGGCACCGACATCGAGCGCTTCTACCGCTACGGCCTGCTGACCAACCCGGCGCTGAAGATCTACAAGCCCTGGCTCGACCAGACCTTCATCGACGAACTGGGCGGCCGCGCCGAGATGAGCGCCTTCATGACGGCGCACGGCTTCGGCTACAAGATGAGTGCCGAGAAGGCCTACTCGACCGACTCCAACCTGCTGGGCGCGACGCACGAGGCGAAAGACCTGGAGAGCCTGGGCAGCGGCATCACCATCGTCAACCCGATCATGGGCGTGGCCTTCTGGCGCGACGAGGTCGACGTGAAGCGCGAGAGCGTCAGCGTGCGCTTCGCGGAAGGCCAGCCGGTGGCGCTGAATGGCATCGAATTCAGCGACCCGGTGGCCTTGATGTTGGAAGCGAATCGGATCGGCGGGCGCCACGGCCTGGGCATGAGCGACCAGATCGAGAACCGCATCATCGAGGCCAAGAGTCGCGGCATCTACGAGGCGCCGGGCCTGGCGCTGCTGTTCATCGCCTACGAGCGGCTGGTGACCGGCATCCACAACGAGGACACGATCGAACAGTACCGCGACAACGGCCGCAAGCTCGGCCGCCTGCTCTACCAGGGCCGCTGGTTCGACCCGCAGGCCATCATGCTGCGTGAGGCCGCGCAGCGCTGGGTGGCGCGCGCCGTCACCGGCGAGGTGACGATCGAACTGCGCCGCGGCAACGACTACTCGATCCTGAACACCGTGTCGGCCAACCTGACCTATGCGCCCGAGCGGCTCAGCATGGAGAAGGTCGAGAACGCACCGTTCTCACCCGCCGACCGCATCGGCCAGCTGACGATGCGCAACCTCGACATCACCGACACCCGCCAGAAGCTGGGCATCTACACCCAGGCCGGCCTGCTGTCTCAAGGCAGCGGTGCGGCACTCCCCGGCCTTGAGAATCCCGGCCTGAAGAACGACGGCGGAACCTGAGCCGCGCTCGGCCCGACTTCATCGCTGCACACCCATCACGCCCATCTCGACTGCCTCGCCATGACCGACCAGATCACCGCCTCCATCAACACCCGCGCCAATGTGTTTTTCGACGGCAAGTGCGTCTCGCACAGCATCACGCTGCCTGACGGCACGAAGAAAAGCGTCGGCGTGATCCTGCCGTCAAGCCTGACCTTCAACACCGGCGCGCCCGAGGTGATGGAGCTGGTCGCAGGGGCATGCCGTGTGAAGCTGTCGGGCAGCGACAGCTGGACCGACTACGCCGGTGGCCAGTCGTTCAGCGTGCCCGGTCAATCGTCGTTCGACATCGAAGTCAGCGACGCACTGCACTACATCTGCCATTTCGGCTGACCCGCCCCTCACGAAGGAGAACAGGGCATGAAGGCATTCGAGACATCGATTCCGCACCTCGCGTGTGGCGTGCTGCTGGCGCTGTCGCTGAACACATCGGTCAACGCGGCTGCTCCGTTACCGAAACTGCACCTGGTGTGCAGCGGCGTCGAAACGACAGAGATCATCTACGGCACCGAGCTGGACCCGCCGCGCAAGGGCGACTTCCGCGTCGAATACACCATCGACCTCGAGAAAAAAGGCGTTGCCAACGCCCGCACCGGCAAGCTGACGTTGATCAACATCGACAACAAGGAAATGAGCTTCGGCGCGGCGACCGATTTCAACCCGGACAACAAGGACGCGCCCGGCCCGAAGACCAACGGCACTGGCGCCAACGCCACCGGCGTGGTGATCAACCGGAGCAACGGCAAGTACTTCTCGATCTCGACGCGCAAGTACTTCAGCACCGACCCGCCGCCCGAAGGCACCACCGAGCCGCCGATGATCACCAACGTGCGCACCCGCCAGGGCGTGTGCACCGACGGCACGCCATCGCCGTCGTTCTGAGCGTCCAGCGCCCGCTGGAAACGTTGTCAGAGGCCTGACTTCAGCCCCTCGGTCGCTGCGAATTCCAGGGCGGTCCACTTCTGACCCTAGGAGTCTGGGCGGCAGAAGGCCGCTGTCGTGAAAACTCGTGATTTCAGGGGTTCCTTACCCCTTGGCACGCTCGAGAAAATCGCTCCTGCGCG
>JAYVEB010000067.1:0-16542 GCA_043749095.1 Burkholderiales bacterium
ATGGCCAACCTCCTGTTCAGGTTGGAGCATCTTCTCAGACAGATAGCTCATAGCGTGAGCTACCACCTGGGATAGCTGAACATTCTTGCTGATCAGGCAAACGTTTGGGAGTTTTCATGACACCACTCAAAGCCATTGCAGCCGCTGCAGTCGTTCTCGCAGCCGCTCAGGCGCACGCGATCTCGTTCACTGTGACCGACGGCGCGTTTTCGACGGTGGCCGGGGTCGCGACCGACACCTTTGACGCCGACGCGACGATCTCCCTGAACCTCACTGGCGGCGCGTTTTTCCCGATATCGGGCGTGATGGGCGTCAGCGCCCGGCCACCAGGCTCTGAAGGGCAGTGGTGGTCGATCGGGAGCTCTGCACTTCAGCGTACCCCGGGCATCGTGAACCTGGACACCACGGCGACTTACTACGGTTTTTTGTGGGGTTCGCCGGACAGCTTCAACACGGTTTCATTCCTCTACAACGGCGCTTTGGTGGGGTCATTCACGGGCACGGATGTGTTGTCGCCAGCCGACGGCAACCAGGCTGCACGTCTGGGTGGTCAGTACGTGAACTTCTGGGCCGGCGAAGGCGAGCAATTCAACCAGGTGAAGTTCAACTCCGACGGCGACGCGTTCGAGACCGACAACCACGCGGTGTTTCCGCCGTTCAGCATCAAGAAGCTACGCGCTGATGCTGGCCGGTCTGTGCGCGATCGGGTTCATGTCCCGTAATCGTCGGTCCGACTGAGGCTCGACCACTCCGAGAAAGGCCCCTGTGGGGGCCTTTCTTGCGCCTGCCGAGCGCAGCGGCTCGGCAGGCGTGCGGCTAGACTGGTTGCTGACCACACCCAACAAACCATGTTCCAGCGCCTCCGTGAAGACATCGCATGCATCCTCGAGCGCGACCCCGCGGCGCGCAGTTCGTGGGAGGTGCTGACCTGCTATCCGGGCCTGCATGCGCTGGTGCTGCACCGTCGGGCGCACTGGTTCTGGCAGCATGGCTGGTACTGGCTGGGTCGCTTCATCTCGCATCTGGCGCGCTTCGTCTCGGGCATCGAGATCCATCCTGGCGCCCGGATCGGCCGGCGGGTCTTCATCGACCACGGCATGGGGGTGGTCGTCGGCGAGACGGCCGAGATCGGTGACGACTGCACCATCTACCAAGGTGTCACGCTCGGTGGCACGTCGCTGGCCAAAGGCGCCAAACGCCACCCGACGCTCGGGCGCGGCGTGATCGTGGGCGCCAATTCGCAGGTACTGGGCGGCTTCACCGTCGGCGCCAATGCCCGCGTGGGCTCGAACGCCGTCGTGCTGAAGCCGGTCCCTGCTGGCGCGACGGCGGTCGGCAACCCGGCCCGCATCATCGATGCGCAGGCCGATGCAGCGCGCGAGGCGACGGCCGCCAAGATGGGTTTCTCAGCGTACGGCATCACGCAGGGCGACGACCCGGTGGCGCAAGCGATGAAGGGTTTGATCGACAACGCGGCAACCCAGGAGCATCAGATCACGCTGCTGTGGCAGGCGATCGAGACGCTGTCGGCCGGCACCGGCGAACACGCGCGAGCCAACTGCGTGCCGCCCGACGCCCAGACCACAGACCAGTTCGACGCCGCGGCGCTGAGCCAGCTCGTCAAATAGCGCGGATCACCGCGGCGCGGGTCGCAGTGCCGACTTCGGCCGGAACGCCTTGCACAGCACCGGGTCGGTCTCCAGGTACGGCCCGCCGATCAGGTCGATGCAGTAGGGCACCGCGGCGAAGATGCCCGGCACCGGCGGCGTGGCCGAAGGCAGCCCTTCGAGGGTTTCCGCGATCGACTTGGGCTGCCCCGGCAGGTTGATGATCAGGGCCTGGCCGCGGACCACGGCGACCTGACGCGACAGGATCGCGGTGGGTACAAAGTGCAGGCTGATGCTGCGCATCTGTTCGCCGAAGCCCGGCATCACCTTGTGCGCCACCGCCAGTGTGGCCTCGGGTGTCACGTCGCGCGGCGCGGGGCCGGTGCCTCCGGTGGTCAGCACCAAGTGGCAGCCAGCCTCATCGACCAGTTCGCACAGCGCGGCGCTGATGCCGGCCTGATCGTCGGGAATCAGCCGGGTTTCCCAGTGCACCGGGTTGCGCACCGCACGAGACATCCAGTCCTTCAGTGCTGGCACGCCCTTGTCCTCGTAGACCCCTGCTGACGCACGGTCACTGATCGACACGATGCCGATGCGCACCGTGTCCAAGGCAGCGGCGTCGAGTTCACTCATGGCGGTGTCGACGCGGAGGACTCAACTACCGTCAGCGGCCGGCGCTGACGGCGTCGCTGGCGTCGCGGGGTATTGCCGGATGAACTTGAACAGTTCGCGAAAGGCCTTGCCGCTGCGCTGCTCGGGCAGCACCGAGGCGTCCTTGCGTGCCGCGCGGATCAGGCTGCGCAACTGCTGCACATCGGCCTGTGGGTGCTCGGCGGTCCAGGCGGTCAACGCGTCGTCGCTGGCGATCAGCTCGGCGCGCCAGCGTTCGGCATCGTGCAGCGCGAGCGCGTCCTTCGCGTGACCGAGCTGCATCGAAGCGACCGCTTCGCGCAGCGGCTCGGGGTCGCTGCGGCGCATCAGCTTGCCGATGTACTGCATCTGGCGGCGCCGGCCTTCGTGCGTCTTGGTGCCGCGGTACTGGCGAATCGCATCGAGCAGGATCTCGTCCATCGGCAGGTCGACCAGCCGGTTGTCCGGCATCTCGACCAGCGCCACGCCCAGGTCCTGCAGATCGTGCGAATCCTTCTTGCGCCGTGTCTTGCTCGGGCGGGTCAGCCAGGCCGGAATCGGTTCGGCATCGGTGGGGTCTGGGGACTCGTTGTGTGGCATGGGTCGGCGGTGTGAGCAGGGCGCGGGGCGAAACGCAGAGTGCGCTCGCCGGTGGAAAGCCGCTGGGTATCATAGTAATGGTACTGATCAGCGCCGTGGCACACGAGGCCGCCTGGGCGCGACCGAGATCCCGATCCCTGTTCCTGTTGCGGCCTGCGCCGCACACCAACCGACGTCCCCCATCCATGCCCCCAAAGACCTCGCCGTCATCCGCGTCCACCGGCTTCGCGTACGCCCGTGCCGACTTCCAGCAACTGGTTGATGACGCGCTGAAGTTCGCCGCCCAAATCGGTGCCAGCGATGCCGGTGCCGAGGTGTCCGAGGGCGTCGGCCTGTCGGTGTCGGTGCGCAAGGGCGAGATCGAGAACGTCGAGCGCAACCGCGACAAGTCGATCAGCGTGTCGGTCTACATCGGCCAGCGGCGCGGCAATGCGAGCACCTCCGACTTCTCGCGCGCTGCACTCGAACAGACGGTGCGGGCAGCCCACGACATCGCCCGTTTCACCGCCGACGATCCGGCGGCCGGCCTGCCCGATGCCGCCGATCTGGCGATGGGTGAGGCCGCCACGCGCGACCTCGACCTGTTCCACCCGTGGGCCATCGATGCGGCCGGTGCGGCCGACATCGCCCGGCGCTGCGAGCAGGCCGCCTTGACGCTGGATCCGCGCATCACCAATTCCGAAGGTGGGGGTGTGTCGGCGCAGCAGTCGCATTTCTTCGCCGGCAACAGCTGCGGTTTTCGCGGCGGTTATGCCAGCTCGCGGCATTCGCTGTCCGTGGCACCGATCGCCTCGCTGCCGGGCCGCCGTGGCGACGATATGCAGCGCGACGCCTGGTACAGCTCGATGCGCTCGGCCGATCAACTGGCCGCGCCCGAGGCGGTCGGCCGCTACGCCGCCGAACGCGCGCTGTCGCGGCTGAAGTCGCGCAAGGTCAAAACCTGCGAGGTGCCGGTGCTGTTCGAATCGACCGTCGCGGCCGGCCTGCTCGGCGCCTATGTGCAGGCCACCAGCGGCGGCGCGCTGTACCGCAAGTCGAGCTTTCTGCTCGACAGCCTGGGCAAGCGGGTGCTGGCCAAGCACATCGACATCCACGAAGACCCGCACCAGCTGCGCGGCAAGGCCAGCGCGCCGTTCGATGACGAGGGCGTGGTGACCCGCGCGCGCGATGTCGTCAAGGGCGGCGTGGCGCAGGGCTACTTCCTGTCGAGCTACTCGGCGCGCAAGCTCGGCATGCACACCACTGGGCATGCCGGCGGCTCGCAGAACCTGACGCTCGCCAGCCGGCTGACCCAGCCCGGCGACGATCTACCGGCGATGCTGCGCAAGCTCGACCGCGGCCTGTTCGTGATCGAGCTGATGGGGCAGGGCGTCAACCCGGTCACCGGCGACTATTCGCGCGGTGCGGCCGGCTTCTGGGTCGAGCGCGGTCGCATCGTGCACCCGGTCAACGAGATCACGATCGCCGGCAACCTGAAGAAGATGTTCAAGGGCATCGTCGCCGTGGGGGCCGATGCCTACACCACCGGGGGTAAAACCATTGGTTCGGTGCTGATCGATTCGATGAAGATCGCCGGCAGCTGAGCCCGACTCCCGACCTGCACGCCCGCGGAAAATCGCCCATGCAACGTCGCCGATTCATCCACCACAGCGGCCTGGCGGGTGTGCTGGCCGCTGGTGCCGCACCGGCCATCGTCCACGCCCAGGCCCATCTGCGCTGGCGCCTGGCTTCCAGCTTTCCGAAGTCGCTGGACACCATCTTCGGCACGGCCGAGCTGTTTGCGAAGAAGGTCGGCGAGATGACCGGCGGAAAATTCCAGATCAGCGTCCACCCGGGTGGTGAACTGCTGCCGCCGTTCGGTGTGGTCGACGGCGTGCAGGCCGGCACGGTCGAGATGGCGCACACCGTGCCCTACTACTACTTCGGCAAGGACGAAACCTTCGCCATCGGTGCGGCCATTCCGTTCGGCCTGAATTCACGCCAGATGAGCGCCTGGACCTTCCAAGGCAATGGCCTGAAGCTGATGCGCGAGTTCTACGCCAGGTACAACATCATCAACTTCCCCGGCGGCAACACCGGCGTGCAGATGGGCGGCTGGTACCGCAAGGAAATCAAGTCGCTGGCGGACATGAAGGGCCTGAAGATGCGCATCGGCGGCTTTGCCGGCCGCGTCATCGAACGCATGGGTGCGGTGTCGCAGAGCATCCCGGGCGGCGAGGTGTATCAGGCGCTGGAAAAAGGCACGATCGACGCGGTCGAATGGATCGGCCCGTACGACGACGAGAAGCTCGGCTTCTACAAGGTCGCACCGGTTTACCACTACCCCGGCTGGTGGGAGGGTGGCCCGCAGGTCGACTTCTTCATCAACACCCAGGCCTACGCGGCCTTGTCGGCCGAGCACAAGGCGATCGTCGAAGCGGCCGCCGCGGTGGCCCACATCGACATGCAGGCCCGCTACGACGCGAAGAACCCGGCCGCGCTGAAGTCGCTGGTCAAGGCCGGCGTGAAGGTGCTGCCATTTCCGAAGGCGGTGCTCGACGAGGCCTTCAAGCAATCGATGCAGCTCTACAACGAGCTGAGCGCGAAGAACCCGAACTGGAAGAAGGTCTACGAAGACTATTCAGCCTTCCGCCGAGAACAGAACCTGTGGTTCCGCTTCGCCGAGGCGAGCTTCGACCGCTACATGCAAAGCGTCAAGCTCTGACGGGGTTGCGCATCACTTCGGTGGCGCCTTGCGATCGGCTTCGACCGACTCCTGCAGCGCTTTCAACGGGTCTTCGTCGGCGGCGTTCGGGTCGTGCGATGCCGCGGCGCTGGCCGCATCGGCGGCATCCGTCGCGTTCTGGTCGGTCTGCATCTGCTGCAGCACCGCGTCGGCGTCGATCTTTGTCGCTTCATGGCTGCCGCGCGACACCAGCTGCGGGAACGCGATGATCAGCGCGACCATCGTCAGCTGGATCAGCACGAACGGAATCGCGCCGCGGTAGATCTGCCCGATCGTGACCGGTGCGATGCGCTGGCCGGTCACAGCGTCGGTGTATTTGTGTTCCGGTGCGACGCTGCGCAGGTAGAACAGCGCGAAGCCGAACGGTGGGTGCATGAACGAAGTCTGCATGTTGACCGCCAGCAGCACGCCGAACCACACCAGGTCGATGCCCAGCGCACTGGCCACTGGGGCGAGCAGCGGCACCACGATGAAGGCCAGTTCGAAGAAGTCGAGGAAAAACGCCAGCACGAAGATCAGCGCGTTGACGACGATCAGGAAGCCCAGCATGCCACCGGGCAGCCCCGTCAGCAGGTGCTCGACCCACTTCGGGCCATCGACCGCCTGGAACGCCAGGCTGAACACCGTCGAGCCGATCAGGATGAACAGCACGAAGCACGACAGCCGGGCGGTGCTCTCCATCGCCTGGCGCAGCAGGCCCATGTCGAGACGCTTGCGCACGATCGCCATCACCAGCGCACCAGCCGCGCCCATCGCGCCGCCTTCGGTGGGCGTGGCGATGCCGAGGAAGATCGTGCCCAGCACCAGGAAGATCAGCGCCAGCGGCGGCACCATCACCAGAGCCACACGCCCATACAGCCGTGCCTGTGCCTGCCAGCCCGAGGCCATCGGTTGACCGCCCGGCGTGCGGGCTTCGGCCGGCATTGCCGGCACCCACTGCGGCCGCACCAGGCTGACCACCAGCACGTAGAGCACATACAGCCCGGTCAGCAGCAACGCCGGGCCGAAGGCACCCTGGTAGAGGTCGCCGACGCTCTGCCCCAGCTGGTCGGCCAGCACGATCAGCACCAGCGACGGCGGGATGATCTGCGCTAGCGTGCCCGAGGCGGCGATCACTCCGCTGGCCACCCGCCGGTCGTAGCCATGGCGCAGCATGATCGGCAGCGAGATCAGCCCCATCGAGATCACCGAGGCCGCGACCACGCCGGTGGTGGCCGCCAGCATCGCGCCGACGAAAATCACTGCATAGGCGAGGCCGCCGCGGATCGGGCCGAACAGCTGACCGATGGTGTCCAGCAGGTCCTCGGCCATGCCCGAGCGTTCGAGGATCAGGCCCATGAAGGTGAAGAACGGGATCGCCAGCAGCGTGTCGTTCTGCATGATGCCGACGATGCGCAGCGGCAGCGCCTGCATCAGCGACGCCGGCAGCAGGCCCAGCTCGATGCCGACCCCCGCATAGAACAGCCCGCAGGCGCCCAGCGAGAACGCGACTGGGTAGCCCACCAGCAGGAAGATCACCAGCGAGCCGAACATCAGCGGCGCGATGTTGGCGGCGATCAGCTCGTGCATCAGCGTGCGTTCGGTTCAGAGACGGGAGCGTCGCGGGCTTGCGCGGGATCAGCAACCAGACCGCGCAGCCAGGCCGCCCGCTTGATCAGCTCAGACAGGCCCTGCAGCCCCAGCAGCGCGAAGCCCAGCGGCAGCAGCGCCAACACCGGCCAGCGTATCAGGCCGCCGGCGTTGTTCGACATCTCGCCAGTCGCATAGGCGCGCGCCACGATCGGCCACGACAGGCTGATCACCATCACGACCAGCGGCAGCAGAAAGCACAGCACGCCGAAGATGTCGATCCAGGCCTGTGTGCGCTTCGACAGCCGACCCGACAGCACGTCGATGCGCACATGTGCCTGACGGCGCAGCGTGTCACCGGCGGCCAGCAGGAAGACCGCGGCGAACAGGTACCACTGGATTTCCAGGAAGGCGTTCGAGCTGGTGTTGAGCAGCTTGCGCACCACCGCGTTGCCGGCACTGATCAGCACCGCGGCAAGCACCAGCCACGCCACCCAGCGCCCGACGGTTGCGTTCAGCCGGTCGATCAGGCCCGACAGATTGAGCAGGTTCAGCACCAGGCTCGAATCAGGCCGATGTGGCGGCCTGGAACAGCTTGCCCGAGCGGGTGCCGGTGCGGCAGAACACCAGGATCGGCTTGGGCAGCGCGTCCAGCAGTTCGCGGAACCTCGCGATCTCTTCCGGGCTCTGGTAGCCCGGCGCAACCGGCAGGTGCGCGTAAGACAGCCCGGCTGCCGCGGCAGCGGCCTCGATCGCAACGCTGGTCGGCTGATCGGCGCCGCCTTCGTGGTCGGGCCGGTTGTTGATGACGCTCTTGAAACCGGCCTGGGCCAGCAGCGCCAGCGCAGCCGGTTCGAGTTGGGAGGTGGCGCTGACGTTGGCACTCAGGGCTTGCAGCGGTGGCAGGCTCATGGGGATTCTCCTCGCGGGGCGTGGGTTCAGCGGGCCAGGGCTTGCTTGACGGCGGCCGACACCAGTCCCATGTCGGCCTTGCCGGCAAGCTGGGCCTTGACCGCCGCCATCACCTTGCCCATGTCGCCGGGGCCGGTGGCACCGAGTTCGGCGACGATGGCCTGCACTTGCGCTGTGATCTCGTCGGCACCCAGGCGCTGCGGCAGGTAGCCCTCCAGCACCTTCAACTCGGCGGTTTCCTTGTCGACCAGGTCGGTGCGGCCGGCGGCGCCGAACTGCGAGATTGAGTCCTTGCGCTGCTTGATCAGCTTGTCGATGATGGCAATCACGGCCGCGTCGTCGAGAACGATGCGTTCATCCACTTCGCGCTGCTTGCAGGCGGCGAGCAGCCCACGGATCGTCAACAGCAGGGGCGCGTCTTTGGCGCGCATCGCCATCTTCATGTCCTCGGTGATCTGATCTTTCATGCTCATGGTGGGCGCGTCCGTGGGGTGTTGATCGTGCGGAAAAGTCCGCCAAGCAAAGAAAAAGCCCGCAATGAGCGGGCCTTTCGGTAGCGCGAGAAGGCTGTCAGAACAGCTTTTTCGGCAACTGCATGCTGCGCACGCGCTTGAAGTGGCGCTTCACTGCTGCTGCTTTTTTGCGTTTCCGCTCGGCGGTCGGCTTTTCGTAGAACTCGCGTGCCCGCAGGTCGGTCAGCAGGCCGAGTTTCTCGATGGTGCGCTTGAAGCGGCGCAGTGCCACGTCGAATGGCTCGTTTTCTTTCACGCGAATCGTAGTCATGTATCGATTGAATCCAGATTGATGTGCTTGGGGCGGGATGCTCGACATCGAAACGGAAGGTCCGGACTCTCGAGTCGCGCAAGCAAACCACCACAAAGCGTGTTTGCCAGCAAAGCGCAAGATTATAGACAGCCATCTGGATGCTGGCAACCTAAGCTGTTTCAATGAGCTGGCGGGTTGGTCGGCGCCGACAGCGCGCCGGCACAAGCGGCCGCGCTGGCCCAGGCCCACTGGAAGTTGTAGCCGCCCAGCCAGCCGGTCACATCGACCACCTCGCCGATGAAGTGCAGGCCCGGCACCCGCTTGCTTTCCAGCGTGGTCGAACTGAGCTCGCGGGTGTCGACGCCACCGGCGGTGACCTCGGCCTTGCGGTAGCCCTCGGTGCCGCTGGGCACCAGTTGCCATTGCTTCAGGCTGGCGGCGAGTGTGGCCAGATCGCGGTCGCGCAGGTCGGGCATCGACCGGTCGGCGATGTCCGGCTGGCTCAGCAGCCAGGTGTCTGCCAGGCGCCGCGGCAGCCATTCGGCCAGCTCGTTGGACAGCTTGCGGCGCGAGGTCGCCTTGGCCGCGGTCAGCGCATCTTGCAGATCGTGCTGCGGGACCAGGTCCAGCACCAGCGGCGTGCCCGGTCGCCAGTAGCTTGAAATCTGCAGCACGGCCGGCCCGCTCAGGCCCCGGTGGGTGAACAGCAGGTCTTCGGTGAACTCGCCACCGCTCTTGCTGCGGCCTTTGCCGTTGCCGCTATCGCCGTCGGTGGACACGACCGCCTCCAGCGACAAGCCGGCGAGCGCGACGAAGGGTTGCCACGCCGCGGCGTCGAAGGTCAAGGGCACCAGCGCCGGACGCGTCTCGACGATCGCATGGCCGAACTGCCGCGCCAGGCGGTGGCCGAAGTCGGTGGCGCCGATCTTCGGGATCGACAGGCCTCCGGTCGCAACGACGACGCGCGCGGCGCGTACCGGCCCACGGTCGGTGGCGATCTCGAAGCCGCCAGCGCTGTGCGTGACCGCATGCACCGCGCAGGGCTGCCAGCGCGTCACCGCCCCGGTGTCACACTCGCGCAGCAACATGGCGATGATGTCTGCGCTGGACTCGTCGCAGAACAGCTGGCCCTTGTGCTTTTCGTGGAAGGCGATGCGGTGCCGCTGCAGCAGCGCGATGAAATCATGGGGCGTGTAGCGGGCCAGCGCCGAGCGGCAGAACGCCGGGTTGGCCGACAGGAACTGGGCCGGCGTGGTGTCGCGGTTGGTGAAGTTGCAGCGCCCACCACCGGAAATGCGGATCTTCTCGGCGACGCGTTCGGCGTGGTCCATCAGCAGCACCCGCGCGCCGCGCTGTCCGGCGATCGCCGCGCAGTGCAGCCCGGCGGCGCCGGCGCCGATGATCACCGCGTCGAAATGCTGCATCGGCGAGGATGATACGAGTCGGAAAGTCAATACATCAGCCGGTCGGGACGGATGTCTCTGAGAATGGTGGTGGCGATCTCTTCGATCGATTTGTGGGTCGACGACAGCCAGGCGATGCCGGCCTTGCGCATCATCGTCTCCGCCGCGCGCACCTCGTAGCGGCAATTGTCCAAAGAGGCGTACTTGCTGTCAGGCCGTCGCTCGGTGCGGATCTGGTTCAGCCGCACCGGATCGATCGTCAGACCAAAGCATTTCTGCTTGTAAGCCGCCAGGGTCGACGGAATGTGGCCGCGCTCGAAATCCTCGGGAATCAGCGGGTAGTTCGCCGCCTTGATGCCGTGCTGCATGGCCAGGTACAGCGAGGTCGGCGTCTTGCCGCTGCGGCTGACCCCAACCAGGATCACATCGGCTGACAGCAGGTTCTTCGACGACTGGCCGTCGTCATGGGCAAGCGAGAAGTTGATCGCCTCGATGCGGTCGGTGTACTCCTGGCTTTTCGACACATCGGGGAAGCGTCCGACCCGGTGGTTGGACTTGACGCCGAATTCGGCTTCGAGCGGCTCGATGAAGGTGTTGAACAGGTCGAGCACCAGGCCGGTGCAGTTCTCCTTGACGATGGCCTGCACCGCCGGGTCGATCAGCGTGACGAAGACGATGGGCTTAAGGCCTTCGGTTTCGGCGGCGTGATTGATTTCGCGCATCACCTGGTGTGCCTTGTCGACGGTATCGATGAACGGTCGGCGCACATGGTGCGGCCGGATCGAGAACTGGTTCAGGATCGAATTGCCGAAGGTCTCGGCGGTGATGCCCGTGCCGTCAGAGACGAAGAAGACTGTGCGATTCGACATGGAGGCCGGCCTCTCGGGTGGGTAACCAGACGCATGATAGGGATTTCAACCGTAAACTCGGTGCAACTCTTCTGCCCATGTCTCTGCCAATCTGCCGCCCGCCTTGTGCAACCGCTGCATTCGATGCGCGCGGCGGTGGATGGTTGCCCTCGAAGCTTCGCTCGGGCCCAGCACATGTTTCGCAGGTCGCACCGGTTTTTCACACTACGGAGCTTTTTCATGTCAACCCACAACCTGGCGACCGCCCTGGTCGTACCGCTTGAACACCTGAGGATGACCGACGTCGAGTCGGTGGGCGGCAAGAACGCCTCGCTCGGCGAAATGATCAGCCAACTGGCTGCCACCGGCGTGCGGGTCCCCGGCGGGTTCGCGACCACCGCTCACGCGTTCCGGCGCTTTCTGGCCCACAACGGGCTGGCCACGAAGATCGAACAGCGTCTGGCCACGCTGAACACCGACGATGTTCGGGCGCTGGGCGAGGCCGGCGCGCAGATCCGCCAGTGGATCGAGGAGACGCCTTTTCCCGATGACCTCAATCAAGCGATCCGCAGCCATTTCGAGGCACTGACCGCCGGCAACCCCGGCGCGTCGTTCGCTGTGCGCTCGTCGGCCACTGCTGAAGACCTGCCCGATGCCAGCTTCGCGGGCCAGCAGGAAACCTTCTTGAACGTGGTCGGCATCGCCGAGGTGCTGCACAAGATGAAGGAGGTGTTCGCCAGCCTCTACAACGACCGTGCGATCAGCTACCGCGTGCACAAGGGCTTCGCGCATGCCGAAGTCGCCTTGTCGGCTGGCGTGCAGCGCATGGTGCGCTCCGACCTCGGCGCCGCCGGCGTGATGTTCACGATCGACACCGAAAGCGGCTTCAAGGACGTGGTGTTCATCACCTCCAGCTACGGCCTCGGTGAAACGGTGGTCCAGGGTGCCGTGAACCCGGACGAGTTCTATGTCCACAAGCCGACGCTGCGTGCGGGCAAGCAGGCCATCATCCGCCGCAACCTGGGCTCGAAGCTGATCAAGATGGAGTTCGCGAGCGCCGCCGACCGCGCTGCGTCAGGCAAGCTGGTCAGCACGGTGGACACCGCGCCCGAGTTGCGCAACCGCTATTCGCTGACCGATGTCGATGTGGCCGAGCTGGCGCAGTACGCGCTGATCATCGAGCAGCACTACGGTCGCCCGATGGACATCGAGTGGGGCAAGGACGGTGGCGACGGCAAGCTCTACATCCTGCAGGCGCGCCCCGAGACGGTGAAGAGCCAGTCCGAAGGCAAGCTGGAGCAGCGCTACAAATTGAAGTCCACTGGCACGGTGCTGGCCGAAGGCCGCGCGATCGGCCAGAAGATCGGTACCGGCCCGGTGCGCATCGTGCACAGTCTGGCCGACATGGACACGGTGCAGCCCGGCGATGTGCTGGTCGCCGACATGACCGATCCGAACTGGGAGCCGGTGATGAAGCGCGCCAGCGCGATCGTCACCAACCGCGGCGGGCGCACCTGCCACGCGGCCATCATCGCCCGTGAACTCGGCGTGCCGGCGGTGGTGGGCTGCGGCGACGCCACATCTACATTGAAGGACGGCGCGCTGGTGACGGTGGCCTGCTCGGAGGGCGACACCGGCTACGTCTACGACGGCCTGCTAGAGACCGAGGTCAGCGATGTGGTGCGCGTCGAACTGCCGTACTGCCCGATCAAGATCATGATGAACGTCGGCAACCCGCAGCTCGCGTTCGATTTTGCGCAGATGCCCAACAGCGGCGTCGGCTTGGCGCGGCTCGAATTCATCATCAACAACAACATCGGCGTCCACCCGAAGGCGATCCTCGACTATCCGAACATCGACCTCGACCTGAAGAAGGCGGTCGAGTCGGTGGCGCGCGGCCATGCGTCGCCGCGGGCCTTCTATGTCGACAAGCTGGTCGAAGGCGTGGCCACCATCGCAGCGGCTTTCTGGCCGAAGCCGGTGATCGTGCGCTTGAGCGACTTCAAGAGCAACGAATACCGCAAGCTGATTGGTGGCTCACGCTATGAGCCGGAAGAAGAAAACCCGATGCTCGGCTTCCGCGGCGCGTCGCGCTACGTCAGTGAGGAATTCGGCGAGGCCTTCGCGATGGAGTGCGAGGCGATCAAGCGTGTGCGCAACGACATGGGGCTGAGCAATGTCGAGATCATGATCCCCTTCGTGCGCACGCTGGGGCAGGCCAAGCGCGTCACCGAGATGCTGGCCGAGCGCGGCCTGAAGCGCGCGGCACTCGGCGGTACCGACGACCTGCGCGTGATCATGATGTGCGAGATCCCGAGCAACGCGATCCTTGCCGAGCAGTTCCTCGAGTATTTCGACGGCATGTCGATCGGCTCGAACGACCTGACGCAGCTGACGCTGGGCCTGGACCGCGACAGCGGCATGGAGCTGCTGGCGCGCGACTTCGACGAGCGCGACCCGGCCGTCAAGGCGATGATTTCACGCGCCATTGCGGCGTGTCGCGCGGTCGGCAAGTACGTCGGCATCTGCGGTCAGGGCCCGAGCGATCACCCTGACTTCGCCGATTGGCTGGCAGCCGAAGGCATCGTGTCGATCTCGCTGAACCCCGACACCGTCGTCGAGACCTGGCAACGGCTGGCGAAGCGCTGACGCTCCTCAAACAAGGCCGTCGAACGGGCGCACATCGGCCCGGTCGGCGACCTGCATCACCTCTTGCGGTCTTGCGGGTGTCTGCAACCGTTGCAGCTCTTGCGCGGTGTTGGCGTTGGCGAAGGCCGCTTCGTCATCGAACATCACCGTGGCACAGCAGTGCAAAGCGGCCCAGCGCTCGACCTGGCGCTGGCCGCTGGCGATGAATTCGAGCAGGCCAGCTTGCAGGCCGGACGCCATCAGGCAGAACACCGGTTGCACCTGCATGCGGCCGTCGGAACTGCGCGTGGCGGCCACCGCGATCTGCGCGTCCTGCGTGATCAAGCCAGCCACCAGCCGCGCGACTAAGTCGGTCGGAAAGTTCGGCGTGTCGCAGGGCACGGTGACCAGATACGGCGTGGTGCAATGTTCCAACCCAGCCAGAAAACCCGCCAGCGGCCCTGAATGGTCGGCGATGGCATCGGCCCACACCGGCACGCCGAACGATTCGTAGGTGTCAAGGCGGCGATTGGCACTGATCATCACCGTGCCGACCTGCGGCACCAGCCTCTGCATTGCGTGTAGCGCGAGCGGTGTGCCCAGGTGGTTCTGCAAGCCCTTGTCGACGCCACCCATCCGGCTGCCCCGGCCGCCGGCCAGGATCAGGCCGGTGATGTGTTCAGTGGGGATCATCGGCGGTGGCCTGACCGTGAGGGGGCGTCGATGCAAAGGCTGTGGTGGCCGTGAGGCGAGAGGTCATGCCTGCTCACCCACCGATGTAATGCATCTCGACCCGGCGCGGCTCGGCGCCGTCGATGCCAGTCACAGCCTTGCCCCCCAAGGCCCGCAACTCCGAATACCGATCCCCCCGCTGCTGCCACACGCCCCCGATCGCGCTGGCGATTTCCAGATCACTCGCCCCGCCCCGCAGCAGTGCGCGCAGGTCGTGGCCGTGGGTGGCGAACAGGCACAGGAACAGCTTGCCTTCGGTGGACAGCCGCGCTCGGTTGCAGTCGCGGCAAAAGGCTTGCGTGACGCTCGATATCACGCCGATCTCGCCTGCACCGTCCCGGTATCGCCAGCGCTGCGCAGTTTCGCCGGGCTCGCTCGCTGCCATGCGTTCAAGCGGATGGACTTCGTTGATCCGCGCGATGATTTCGGCCGACGGCAGCACCTCGTCCGTGCGCCAGCCGTTGGTGGCGCCGACGTCCATGTACTCGATGAAGCGCAGCACCACCTTCGTGTTCCGGAAGTGCGCTGCCATCGGCAGGATTTCGTGGTCGTTGCTGCCGCGCTTGACCACCATGTTGACCTTGATCGGCCCGAGGCCGGCGCGCTCGGCGGCCTCGATGCCTTTGAGCACGTCGGCGACCGGGAAGTCCATGTCGTTCATGCGCCGGAACACCGTGTCGTCGAGCGCGTCGAGGCTGATGGTGATGCGCTGCAGCCCCGCATCGCGCAAGGCCTGCGCCTTCTTCGCGAGCAGCGAGGCGTTGGTGGTCAGCGTCAGATCGACCGGTTTGCCTTCGGGTGTGTGCAGCTCGCTCAGCAGGCGCACCAGCTCGACCAGCCCCTTGCGCAGCAGAGGTTCGCCGCCGGTCAGCCGAATCTTGTGCACGCCATGCGCGACGAACAGCCGCGCCAGCCGGGTGATCTCCTCGAAGCTCAGCAGCGAGCCCTGCGGCAGGAAGTCGTAGCGCGGGTCGAACACCGCTTTCGGCATGCAGTAGCTGCAGCGGAAGTTGCAGCGGTCGGTGACCGAGATGCGCAGATCGCGCAGCGGGCGCGCGAACTGGTCGCGCAGCGATCCGGTGGGCGCGCTGAGGTCCGCCGGGATGATCGGCACGGCCGATGCATAGCGGTGATCGGCCAGCGGAATCACTTTCTCAACCATGGCCGAATTGTGAACGCAGGGCTGCGGATCGCGGCCTTCGCGGTCATCGCGCTAAAGGGTCAGAGGCGCCGGTGTTTCAGCGGGCGCTGGCCCCGGTCTGCGCCTCGGCCTGGGGCACCAGATTCAGTGCGGGCCCGGCGCGCCGGGCGCCGTTGAAGCGCTGGCTCCAGTAGGCATAGCGCATGTCGTCGACGCGCACCGCGCCGCCGGTGGCTGGCGAATGGATGAACTTGCCGTCACCGACGTAGATGCCCACATGCGAGAAGGTGTGCCGCATCGTGTTGAAGAACACCAGGTCCCCGGGGCGCAACTCGTCACGCCCGACCTTCATCAGGCCTGCGGCGTTCGCCTGTTCGTCGGCGCGGCGCGGCAGCACCAGGCCCAGGCTCATCTCGAAGATGTGGCGAGTGAAGCCGCTGCAATCGAAGCCGGTGGCTTCGGTCGTTCCGCCGCGCCGGTACGGCACGCCCAAAAAGTTCATCGCGGTCAGCACCATGTCGGAGGCGCCATCGCGCACCTTCTGCGCCAGCGAGGGCGCGACGCTGGTCACACTGGCGACTACGTTGGTCGCATTGGGGGGCAGCAGGCCGCGATCGATCAGCAATCGCGTCACCGCATCGGGCAAGCCGTTGGGTGCGCTGTTGTGTGAGGCGTCGGGCGCGGTGTTGGGTGACGCCAGCGCCAGCGGCTGCCAGCAGACCGTTGCGGCGGCTAGGAGTCTGGGCGGCAGGAATATTCCAAAATGATGGCTTGATTTCCGAGCTTCCAGAATCGCGCAGGAGCGATTTTCTCGAGCTTGCCAAGGGGTAAGGAACCCCTGGAATCACGAGTTTTCACGACAGCGGCCTTCTGCCGCCCAGACTCCTAGGGGTCTGGGCGGCAGAAGGGAAGTCCCTGACTGCAGATGGCACGGGAGGTGCGTTGATGCGGCATGGCCGCGAACTACCTTCCCTACGAACCG
>JAYVEB010000068.1:0-5636 GCA_043749095.1 Burkholderiales bacterium
CTGTCGGACAACCTGTTGACTCGCGCAGCCGATGTCACGCTGAAAGAACGGCGGCGGCTGGTGTTGATGGTGCGCGAAACACCGTTCAACCTGGCGCACAGCATAAACCGCGCCCGTGGCTCCGGAAACACCGATCACCAACCGAGGCCGCTGACCTGCGGTCGCGATCATGGGAAACGTGCTCCGCGTGGCGACCAGTGGGTCAGCCCTTCAACAACGGTGTCAGTTCGCCCGTTTCAAACATCTCGGCCATGATGTCGGAGCCACCGACGAATTCGCCTTTGACGTACAGCTGCGGAATTGTCGGCCAGTTGGCGTAGCCTTTGATGCCTTGGCGAATCTCCTCGTCTTCAAGCACGTTGACGGTCGTCACGCTGCTGGCGCCGCATGCCTTCAGGATCTGGATCGCGCGCCCCGAGAAGCCGCACATCGGGAATTGCGCGGTTCCCTTCATGAACAGAACCACGTCGTTCCCCTTGACGAGATCGTCGATTCGCTTGTGCACATCGCTCACGGTATTACTCCCCAAATGCATATTCGCTCACCGGCGAGATTACACGAGAAAGCGTGCCGATCGCCCGAGGCGCGGCGTTCGCCCCAACCTCAGAACGAGTACGACACCCCGATCTTTATCAGCGGCGACAGCCGCATGTCGCGCAGCAGATCGTCGATGCCCTGGGCACCCGACAGCGCGCTGCCAAATTTGACCGCTGATTGCGGGCTGAAGGCCATCAGCCCGAAATCAGCACGGAAGCCCCAGCCCGTGCGGCTGGGCAGATCGGTGTAGCCCAGTCCCAAGTAGGGCACGGGGATGACGTCGTTGTTCGGGTCCAACCAGCCGCCGGCGAGGGCATGGCCTGTCAGTCCTTGCGCCGACGCCCCGTAGGCGCTTCCGCGGCGGGACGATGCAGTTGCCACTGCACTGCGCGGCGCGACCACCAGCCCACCGGTGGCGCGCAATCCGCTCGCGGTTGCCAGCCCCAGTTCGGGAGGGTCACCCCCATTGAAGTAGTAATCGCGTAGCACGGCGAGTCCGCGCAGCGAGCTGCGGGTGGTGTCGGCGGCGAGGTTGTAGGGGTCGATGTGGCGGCGCCCGGTCGCTCCCTGACTCAGCTCGATGCGGGCCTGCCAGCGGCCGTGGAACCAGCTCGAGTCGTTGGCTTGCAGCCCCGTGCCGTCGACCGACCAGGCGGGACCGCCTGTGCCTATCAAGGCCGCGATGACAAGGTGACCGTATCGGATGCGCATGGCCGTGCTCCCAAAGTCGACGAAATGGAAAGCCTTAAATGCATGCTACGACTTGCGCGGTCTCTCTGCGGGCCACTGTTGCGCAATCCCTCACGGGTCGCGCGTTGGTGGGCGCAGTGCAGCTGTTGGCCGTTGTGCCGTCGCGACGCTGGCCTCAGCGCAGGCTCGTTTTACCCGAAGTGACCGCCGGAACAGCGCTCCAGCCCCGCCAGGTCGCAGCGTGTTGCCACCTCGCTGAAGCCCGCCTGCTGCAGACGCAAACGCGCCGCCGCGCCTTGGTCGTGACCATGTTCCAGCAACAGCCAGCCGCCCGGGTGCAGCGACGCGGGCGCACCATCGATCAGGCGATGCAGGTCCGCGAGGCCCTGCTCCGCAGCGACCAGGGCGCTGCGCGGCTCGTGATGCAGCGCGGCCAGGTGAGGGTCGCCAGGTGCCACATACGGCGGGTTCGACAGCGCGAGGTGAAAGCGCCGTCCCGCCACTGCCGACCACCAATCACCGATGGCGAGCGTGATCGGCAGGCCAAGCGCTTCGGCATTGCGGCGTGCGGTGTCCAGCGCGGGTGCGCTGGCGTCGACTGCAGTCACGGTGGCTGTCGGCCACCGGTGTCGGATCGCCAGCGCGATCGCGCCGCTGCCGCAGCCCAGGTCGACGACGCTCGGCGTGCTCGTCGACCCGAATTGAGCGGCCAGTACCTCCAACCCCCAATTAACCAGCAATTCGGTTTCCGGCCGCGGGATCAGCACCTGCGGCCCGACCTGCAGCACCAGCCCGCAGAACTCCGTTTGCTCCAGCAGGTAGGCCAGCGGCTCGCCCGCGCGGCGTTGCTCTAGCCACCGCGCGTACCGGGTCGTTTGCACGGCGCTCAGCGCCGCGTTGTCGTGGGCGATCAGCCAGCTTCGCGGCTGCAGCAGCAGATGGGCCAGCATCAGCTGCGCGTCCAGCCGGTCCACGCCCGCAGCTCGAGCGGCACCCAGCGCGTGAGCGACGGTCATGCCTGCACCCACGGGAACCAAGGGTGCGGGTGGTGTGTTCACACGCCGCCGCTTTCCAGCAAGGCCAGCTGCTCCGCCGCGCTGGCTGCCTGCAATGCTGCGATGACCTCATCGAGGTCACCATCGATGATGGCCTGCAGCTTGTACAGCGTCAGGTTGATGCGGTGATCGGTCAGTCGCCCCTGCGGGAAGTTGTAGGTGCGGATGCGGTCGCTGCGGTCACCGCTGCCGATCAGGCCTTTGCGGGTGGCAGCGTCTTTCTCGGCGCGCTCGTGGCGGTCCTTGTCGCGCAGGCGCGCTGCCAGCACCGCCATCGCCTTGGCCTTGTTGCGATGCTGTGAGCGGTCGTCCTGGCATTCGGCCACCAGCCCGGTCGGCAGGTGCGTGATGCGGATCGCGCTGTCGGTCTTGTTGACGTGCTGGCCACCGGCGCCGCTGGCGCGGAAGGTGTCGATGCGCAGGTCGGCCGGGTTGAGCTGAATCTCCTCGGCCTCGTCGGGCTCGGGCAGCACCGCCACCGTGCAGGCGCTGGTGTGGATGCGGCCCTGCGTTTCGGTGACCGGCACGCGCTGCACCCGGTGTCCGCCGGACTCGAACTTCAGGCGCGCGTACACGCTGTCGCCCTCGATGCGGATCACCACTTCCTTGTAGCCGCCGAGGTCGGACACGCTTTCCGACATCACTTCGGTGCGCCAGCCCTGGCGCTCGGCGTGGCGCAGGTACATGCGAGCGATGTCGGCAGCGAACAGCGCCGACTCATCGCCACCGGTGCCCGCACGGATTTCGACGAAGGCGTTGCGCGCGTCGTCGGGGTCGCGCGGCAGCAGCGCGGTCTGCAGCGCCTGGTGCAGGCGATCGATCTCGGTCGCGGCGGTGGCGAGTTCTTCCCGCGCGAACCCAGCCATCTCGGGGTCGTCGTCTGCGCGTTCGAGGATGGCTTGCGCGGCCACCGCGTCGTGTTCGCGGGCCTCGTAGTGGCGAAAGAGATCGACGACACCGCCGACCTCGGCGTACTCGCGGTTCACCGCGCGAAAGCGGTTCATGTCGTTCGACAGCGCAGGGTCATTCAGCGTGGCTTGCAACTCATTGAGTCGCAAGGCCAGGCGTTCGAGCTGCTGTCGAAGGGAGGCTTTCATCGGGAGTCCGGGGTGAGGCCGACTGGCAGCGATCGCGGGCACTGCATCGCGCACCGCGACAGGCGCTGCGCATCGCGCGATGCGGCGACGCGCAGGCTACAGGAACGAGTCGGCGTCGCGGCCGAGCACTGCCGCCGTCGGCTCGACCTTGCTGGCCGCGGGGCCGTTGCGCAGGAACAGCCGGGACACCGTGTGTGTCAACTCGGCGCGGTGCTCGCTGGCGGTGGCGTTCAGCTCGACCATCGCGCCGTGCAGCATTTTCTGCGTGAGCCCGCGCGACATCGATTCGAGCACCGCGTCGATGCTTTCGCCCTTGGCGATCAGCTTGCGGGCACGGGCGATCTCGCTGGCGCGCCATTCGTCGGCCTGCGCATTAAGTGCCTGGATCAACGGCACCGTGCCGCGCTGGCCTAACCAGTTAACAAAGCCCTGCACGCCGGTCTCGATGATGGCTTCGGCCTGCTGCACCGCCGCCTGACGCTTCTCACCGGCGATCTGCACCAGCGAAGACAGGTCGTCGACGGTGTACAGATACACATCGGACAGGCGGCTGACTTCAGGCTCGATGTCGCGCGGTACCGCCAGATCGACCATGAAGATCGGCCGGCGCTTGCGTGCTTTCAGCGCGCGCTCGACGGCTCCCAGGCCGATGATCGGCAGCGTGCTGGCGGTGCAGGAGATCACCACGTCGAATTCGCCCAGCCGCTGCGGCAGATCGGCCAGCGGCACCACTTCGGCGTTGAATTTGCTGGCGAGCTTTTCCCCGCGCTCACGCGTGCGGTTGGCCAGCGCCATCGCACGCGGCTTCTTCGCGGCGAAATGGGTGGCGACCAATTCGATCATCTCGCCCGCGCCAACGAACAGCACCTTCAGCTCGCTCATGTCCTCGAAGAGCTGCGACGCAAGCCGCACCGAGGCGGCCGCCATGCTGATCGAGTGCGAGCCAATCTCGGTCGAGGTGCGCACTTCCTTGGCGACCGCGAACGAGCGCTGGAACATCTGGTGCAAGGTGGTGCCCAGCGTGCCAGCGGTGTCGGCTTCGCGCACGGCCTGCTTCATCTGGCCCAAGATCTGCGGCTCGCCGAGCACCATCGAATCGAGCCCACTGGCCACACGGAAGGCGTGGCGTGCCGCTGCCTCGTTTTCCAGCACGTACGAGTGTTCGCGCAACGCAGCGCCCGACATGCCGCCGATTTCGGCCAGCCAGTCGAAGGCCGGCGCGACCAGGCCTGCATCGGCGCCAACATACAGCTCGGTGCGATTGCAGGTCGACACCAGCGCCGCCTCTGGCGAGCGCTGCAGCTTCTGGCGGAAAGCGCGCAGTGTCGGCGCCAGTTGTTCGGCCGAAAATGCAAAGCGCCCTCGCAAGTCAAGCGGCGCGGTGGCGTGGTTCAGTCCAAGGGTGAAGACGCTCATATCTGTCAGGCAAAATTTACAGCAATTCGCAATTCACGCCCAGCACGTAACACCCGAGAGGCTTCGGGACGTCGCCCTGACCCGACTGCACCATGAATTTCAATGATCTTCTCTGGCATCTGCTTGATTTTGCGGCACCGGCGCTGTTGCTGGGTGTGATCAGTGCCACAGTGGCGAAGTGGTTGTGGCGCGGCCAGTTGCGCGCGACCCCCTGGCTCCAGCTGGGCGCCTCGGCGGCAGCGGCCAGCCTGCTGGCCTGCATCACCGGCCTGGTGATCACCGGTCGCGACGGCAAGATGGTCACCTACGCCGCGATGGTGCTGGCCTGCGCCGCCAGCCTGTGGTGGCGAACTCGTGGCCGTTGACTGGCTGATCCCCACCGCTCAGGTCACGACGGCTACGCCGCGCAGTGAATTCGGATTGGCCTGCGTCACCGTCACGTCGATCAACTGACCGATCAGCCGCGGCGCGCCCTTGAAGTTCACCTTGCGGTTGCACACCGTGCGGCCCATCAACTCATCGGGGTCCTTGCGCGACGGCCCCTCGACCAGGATGCGCTGGCGGCTGCCGACCATTGCCTGGCTGATGCGCTGCGCATTGGCTTCGATGGTTGCCTGCAGGTGCTGCAGCCGCTGCAGCTTGACGGTCTGTGGAGTCTCGTCGTGCAGGTTGGCCGCTGGCGTACCCGGCCGCGGGCTGTAGACGAAGCTGAAGCTGGTGTCGAAGCCCACGTCATCGATCAGCTTCATCATCTTCGCAAAGTCGTCTTCGGTCTCGCCCGGGAAGCCGACGATGAAGTCGCTGGACAAGCTCAGTTTTGGCCGCACCGCGCGCAGCTTGC
>JAYVEB010000069.1:0-5631 GCA_043749095.1 Burkholderiales bacterium
CGGCGCCTGCGCGTCGCCGGTGGCGGCCCATTGGGCGTAGTAGTCGACCAGCGGGCGGGTCTGCGCCTGGTAGACCTCCAGCCGTTTGCGCACGGTGGCTTCTTCGTCGTCGGCGCGCTGGATCAGGTCTTCACCGGTCACGTCGTCCTTGCCGGCCAGCTTGGGCGGGTTGAACTGCAGGTGATAGGTGCGGCCCGAGGGCTGGTGCACGCGCCGCCCGCTCATGCGCTCGATGATGGCTTCGTCGGGCACGTCGATCTCGAGCACGATGTCCAGGTTCACAGCGGCTGCCTTCATCGCATCGGCCTGCACGATGGTGCGCGGAAATCCGTCGAACAGAAAACCGTTCGCGCAGTCGGGCTGCGCCAGGCGTTCCTTGACCAGGCCGATGATGATGTCGTCACCGACCAGACCGCCGGAGTCCATCACTTTCTTCGCGGCGATGCCCAGGGCTGTGCCGGCCTTGACGGCGGCGCGCAGCATGTCGCCGGTGGAAATCTGCGGAATGCCGAACTTCTTGCAGATGAAGGTGGCCTGCGTGCCTTTGCCCGCGCCGGGCGCGCCCAACAAAATCAGTCTCATGCGTGTCCTTGTGGTCTGGTCGATGGGGTCGCGGCGCTCCGACAAACGCTCGAAGCCGGACCGGGTAGTTTAAAACCGAACGTGCCGGTCGCCGGGTGGGCGTCTGTCTACACGCGGCCGGCCAGCAGTTGCCGCACCCGTTCCAGGTCTTCCAGGGTGTCCACGCCGATCGCGGCGGCGCATGCACTCAGATGCACTGCGATGCGCTCGCCGTGCCACAGCACGCGCAGCTGTTCCAGCGATTCGATCTGCTCCAGCGGACTGACGGCGAGCGTCGGAAAGCGCCGCAGGAAGCCGGCACGGTAGGCGTAGATGCCGATGTGGCGCAGCGGTGCGATGTGGCCGAGGGCTGGTGCGCCGGGGGCGCTGCCATCGCGCCACCAGGGGATCGCGGCGCGCGAGAAATACAGCGCCCGGCCGGCCTGGTCGCAGACCACCTTGACGACGTTGGGGTTGGCGAGATCGCGTGGGTCGTCGATCGCATGGGCGGCGGTGCCAACGACGCACTCCGGGTGGGCCGGCAGCGTGCCCGCAACGGCATCGATCAAGGCCGGGTCAATCAGGGGCTCGTCGCCTTGCACATTGACGACCACCGCGTCGCCATCGAGGCCGAGCAGGGTGCACGCTTCGGCCAGCCGGTCACTGCCATTGGCGTGATCGCGGCGTGTCAGGATTGCATCGACCTGATGCGCCTGGCAGGCGGCGACGATCTCGGCGTCGTCGGCGGCCACCACGATCTGCGTTGCCGATGACAGGGCCGCCTGCCGCGCCACCCGCACCACCATCGGCAGGCCAGCGATGTCGGCCAGCGGCTTGCGCGGCAGGCGCGTCGACGCCAGGCGCGCCGGGATCAGCACCGAAAAGCCCATCGCCACCGCCGCTTTCAGGCGGGGTCCGACGCCGATGGCATCGGAAAGATCGGGGGTGCCGGCGGCTCGTTGCCAATCACGCGGGCCTCGCCTTCGAGCATCACCGGGATGCCGTCGCGCACCGGGAACGCCAGCCGGTCGGCGTGGCAGACCAGTTCCTGGCGCTCCTGGTGCGGCGGGCGCCAGTGGTCGAGCGGCCCCTTGCACAGCGGGCACACCAGCAACTCAAGCAGTCGTGTCTCCATCGGGTGTCCTGATCGTGAAATGGGTGGGCAGCACGGCCTGCAAGGCCGCATAGAACGCTGCGTCGGCACAGAAGTCTAGCGGCGCGACCCAGACGCGGGTCGGTGCGCCAGCGGCTGCCAATCGCTCGGACCGCAGCTTGACGGCGTCTTTCTCGGTGACGACGACATCGGTCGCATCGGCCGGCCAGGGCAGGGTGGCGTAGTCGTGGTGATCCGGCAGCGGCAGCGGGGTGATCGCGAGGCCGGCGGCGCGCAGCATGTCGAAGAAGCGCCCGGGTTGCGACACACCGGCGGCTGCCGTTACCTGCGTTTTGCTTCCCGCAAGGGCCACCAAGCATGGCATCGTCGCGGCTTGGCCCGCCCACCACTCCGCCAATGGGATCAGTCCCGCCAGCTGCCTCGTGGCCAGATGTCCTGGCCATGCGGTCGATGGCTGCGTTGCGTTGTAAAGCACCACGGTGTTTGGTGGTGCGTGCGGTGTCAGCGGCTCGCGCATCGGGCCGGCGGGCAGCATCCAGCCGTTGCCCACGCCACGCTCGTCGAACACCACCACCTGCGCAACACGCGGCAGCCGCAGGTGCTGAAGCCCGTCGTCGCTGACCAGCACGTCGATGTCGGGATGCGCCGCCAGCGCTGCTCGCGCCGCCGCCACCCGGTCGACACCGACGAACACCGGCACGCCCAGCCGCAGAAGCAGCAACAGTGGCTCGTCGCCGGTATCGGTTGCGGGTGTCGTCGGCAGCACCTCCATCACCGGGGGGGCATCGCGTCGCCGACCATGACCGCGTGAAATGATGCCGGGGCGGTGTCCGCAGGCCAACAGCCGCCTGACCACCGCCATCACCGCAGGCGTCTTGCCAGCGCCCCCGGTGATCAGGTTGCCGACCACGACCACCGGCACCGGCAGCATCTGAGGCTTCAACAGCTGCCACCGGTACAGCGCCCGGCGCAGCGCCACCACGGTTTTGAACACCACCGACAGTGGCCACAACGCTAGGGCCGTGGGCCCGCGGCGCAGCCAGGCGCGTTGCAGCGCCGCCTCCATCACACCCGACCGGAACAGCTCAACGGCCCGCCTCGGGCGTGTTGCGTTGCGCGGCGAAGGTCAGCCGCGGCAGGCCTGCGCGCCGTGCGGCGTCCATCACGTTGACCACCGACTGGTAGGCCGCGGTCGCATCTGCCGACACGATGATCGGCGTGTTGCCCGGCCCGCCGGCCGCCTTGCCGAGTTCGATCGTCAGCAGCTCGACGCTGCGCCCGTCCACCGCGTGGCCATTGACCGCATACCGGCCATCGGCCGCCACCGCGACGATCACCTCGTGGTCGCGATCGCGCGCCTTGTCGGCGTCGGCCGCCGGCAGGTTGACCTGCAACTCGGTGAACTTGGAGTAGGTCGTCGACAGCATCAGGAAGATCAGCACCACCAGCAGCACGTCGATGAAGGGGATCAGGTTGATCTCCGGTTCCTCCGGCCGCGCCTTGCGGAAGTTCATCGCCATCGCTGGTCAGCTCGCGATGCGCGGCACGGCGAAGCGCATCAGGTGCGGCGTCAGCCGGTCGCAGGCCTGTTCAAGGTCCAGCGTGTAGGCATCGACCCGGCCGCGGAAGTGCCGGTAGGCGATCAGCGACGGGATCGCCACCATCAGCCCGAACGCGGTGTTGTATAGCGCCACCGAAATGCCATGCGCCAATGCTGCAGGGTTGCCGCCGCCGGTCGGCGCCTGCGAGCCGAAGATCTCGATCATGCCGATCACCGTGCCCAGCAGCCCCAGCAGCGGCGCTGCCGACGCGATGGTGCCCAGCGGGCTCAGGTATTTTTCGAGGCGGTGCACCGCGGCGCGGCCGGCCGATTCGAAAACGTCACGCAAGGCCTCTTCGGAGATGCGCGGCTCGGCGATCACCGCCCGCACACCGATGGCCAGCACGCTGCCCAGCACCGAGTTGTCGGCCAGCTTGTTGACCACGTCTGACGACGGCAGGCTGGCGCGGGTGACCGACACCACCTCTTCCAGCAATCGCGGCGGTGTGACTTTTGCCGATCGCAGGTTGACCAGCCTTTCGATGATCAAGGCCAGCGCCGCCACCGAGCAAAAAATCAAGGGCCAGATCGGCCATCCAGCAGCTTGTATGATCGAAATCACTTCGGTGCTTTCCGCGCTCTGGCGTGAAAAAATGGGCCTCAGACGTGGTCGATTATGGCCTTGCCGGCCTGCAGTCCATCTTGGTCACGCGGCGCATTGACGCGCTGACCTTCCAACACACGACGACGACAGTGGCCCGTCCATGCCGACAGTTCAGCGGTTGAGGCAAGATTTCCACCGATGCTGTGGATAACTTTGTGGGTATCTGGGCCGGCAACGCAAAAAAACCGTGATTCCACCGTGCCAGGAACACTTTGCCTCATCTTTGAGCAGGCATAACCTCATCCAAATCAACAGCTTGCGGCTTTGTGAAGGTCTCGTGACGGCCCCAATGCCCGTTCGAGCATGGACGGCCGCGGTTGTGGACTTCTCGACCCGCATGAACACTGGGCTTGCGCGTGGTTGAGCCGCCAGACGCTGGTTTACAGCGCGTTGTCTGGGGCGTGGCGGCGCTGGTGCACGCGATCGGCGACACCTTGGCCGCGCGATTCGCGGCCTGCACGGTGCGCGGCGAGCTGTCCGGCTACACCCGGGCTGCCACCGGACATTGCTACTTCACGCTGAAGGACGCCAACGGCGACGCCGCTTCCGTCCGTTGTGCGATGTTCAAGCGGGCCGCCAACCAGCTGCAGTTTTTGCCGGCCGATGGGCAGCAGGTGCAGTTGCGCGGTCGTGTCGCCGTCTATGAGCCGCGGGGCGAGTTGCAGTTCATCGTCGAGGCGATGCAGCGCCGCGGCGACGGGTCGCTGTACGAGCAGTTCCTGCGGCTCAAACAGAAGCTAGAAGCCGAAGGCCTGTTCGAGGCCTCGCGCAAGCGGCCCTTGGTGTCGCACCCGCGGCGCATCGGCATCGTCACCTCGCTGGGTGGCGCGGTGCTGCACGACGTGGTCACCTCGCTGGCGCGCCGCGCGTCGCAGGTCGAGCTGATCGTCTACCCGAGCCTGGTTCAGGGCAGTGAGGCGCCAGCGGCGCTGGTCGCGGCGATCGAGCTGGCCGGTCGCCGACGCGAGGTCGACACGCTGCTGCTGTGCCGCGGCGGCGGATCGATCGAAGACCTGTGGGCCTTCAACGACGAGCGCGTCGTGCGCGCCATCGCGGCGTGCCCGATGCCTGTGGTCAGCGGCGTCGGCCATGAAACCGACACCACGCTGGCCGACTTCGCAGCCGACCTGCGTGCCCCCACGCCGACCGCCGCCGCCGAGCTGAGCGCCCCGTCGCGCTCGGACAGCCTGGCGGTGCTGGACGCTGCCGCCGCGGCCATGCACAGGCGCATACGGCGCGCGATCGACACCGAGGCACAACGGCTCGACACGCTGGCGATGCGCTCCCTGCGTCCTGTCGATGCGGTACGGCGCCAGTCCCAGGGCTTGAATGTGTGGTCGATGCGACTCACTTCCGCCACCCAGCGGCTGGTCGCGACCCGTGCGCAGGCCCTGCAGCTGTCGAGCTCGCGCTTTCAACGCGCTGGAACTGCGTCGATCCAGGCCGCGGTGCAGTCCCTCGATCGCCTCGACGCGCGGCTGCGCAGCCTCGACCCGGCGGTGGTGTTGAAGCGCGGTTATGCCTGGGTCAGTGACGGCAGCGGCCGGCCTTTGGTGTCGGCTTCGCAGCTGAGCGTCGGCCAGTCGGTTCGCGCGGTGCTAAGCGATGGCGTGGCCGTGGCGCAGGTCACCTCGGTGACAAAAGCGTCGCGTTGACACGCCGCGACTACCGGCCTCGTGGTTCCCTGCGCCTCGCGGGGACGTGTCCTGCAGGCGCCATCGATCTCGGCATCGCTGCCTACAATCAAAAATC
>JAYVEB010000070.1:0-5555 GCA_043749095.1 Burkholderiales bacterium
TGCGCAAGGGCGATCCCGGCCAGCGCCTGGTGCACATGGGCCTGGCCGACGAGCCCGGCTTCCCGCACGAAGGCAAGGTCGATTTCATCGACAACCAGCTGAACCCGCAGACCGGCTCGATCCGCATGCGCGCGGTGTTCGAAAACCCGAAGGGCGAGTTCACGCCGGGCCTGTTCACCCGCATCCAGCTGGCCGGCGGCGCAGCCTACACGGCAGTGCTGACACCGGAACGCGCGATCAGCACCGATCAAAGCAAGAAGCTGGTTTTCGTGATCGGCGAAGGCAATGTCGCGCAGCCGCGTGAAGTGCACCTGGGCACGCTGATCGACGGCATGCGCGTGGTCACCTCGGGCCTGAAGGCCGGGGACCTGGTCGTCGTCGACGGCCTGCAGCGGGTGCGCCCCGGCGCGCCGGTGCAACCGATCAAGGTCGAGACCGACGAGCGCGGCATGCCCATCGCGGCGCCACCGGCTGGCGGCCCGGCGGGCGTAGCCCCTGCGGCCTCGGCCGCATCGGCGCCGGCCTCGGCGGCCAAGCCTTGAGCCGCCTGGTGAACTGAAGCCACGCATGAACATCTCCCGCTTCTTCATCGACCGACCGATCTTCGCGGCGGTGCTGTCGGTTGTCATCACGCTGGTCGGCGCGATCGCGATCTTCACGGTGCCAATTTCCGAGTACCCCGAAGTCACGCCGCCGCAGGTGGTGGTGCGCGCGCAGTTCCCCGGCGCCAACGCACGGGTGATCGCCGAGACGGTCGCCACACCGCTCGAAGAGCAGTTGAACGGCGTCGAAGGCCTGCTCTACATGAACAGCCTGGCCACCGCCGACGGCGCGATGACGCTGACCATCAGCTTCAAGATCGGCACCAACCCCGAAGTGGCCGAGACCGCGGTGCAGAACCGCGTGCAGCGCGCATTGCCGCGCCTGCCAGAAATCGTGCGCCAGGTCGGCGTGACCACCGAAAAGAGCTCGCCGAACCTGACGATGGTCGTGCACATGGTGTCGCCGGACAACCGCTACGACGCGCTGTACCTGCGCAACTATGCGGCGCTGAATGTGCGCGACCAGTTGCTGCGCATCCCTGGCATGGGCTCGGTGCAGACCTTCGGCTCGGGCGACTACGCGATGCGCATCTGGCTCGACCCGCAGAAGCTCGCCGCCCGCAACCTGACCTCGGGCGACGTGGTTGCCGCGTTGCGCGAGCAGAACGCGCAGGTCGCTGCCGGTGTGGTCGGCGCGACACCGGCACCGGCCGGCACCGAGTTCCAGCTGGCGATCAACACGCAGGGCCGCCTCGTCACCGAGCAGCAATTCGCCGAGGTGATCGTCAAGGCGGACACCACCGACCGTTCGGTGATCCGCATCAAGGACCTGGGCCGCGTCGAGATGGGCCCGAACACCTATGCGCTGGGCTCGCTGCTGAACAACAAGGAGGCGGCGGCACTGGCGATCTTCCAGGCGCCGAATTCGAACGCGTTGCAGCTGTCGGCCAATGTGCGCGCGACGATGGAGCGGCTGAAGGCCGACTTCCCCGAGGGCGTCAGCTACTCGATCGTCTACGACCCGACGCGCTTCGTGCAGACCTCGATCGAGAAGGTGATCCACACGCTGCTCGAGGCGATCGCGCTGGTCGTCATCGTCGTCGTGATCTTCCTGCAGACCTGGCGTGCCTCGCTGATTCCGCTGCTGGCGGTGCCGGTGTCGATCGTCGGCACCTTCGCCGTGCTGCTGCTGTTGGGCTTCTCGATCAACACGCTGACGCTGTTCGGCTTGGTGCTGGCGATCGGCATCGTGGTCGACGATGCGATCGTCGTGGTCGAGAACGTCGAGCGCAACATCGAGGCGGGCCTGAGCCCGCACGACGCCAGCGTGAAGGCGATGCAGGAGGTGTCGGGCCCGATCATCGCGATCGGCCTGGTGCTGTGCGCGGTGTTCGTGCCGCTCGCCTTCGTCAGCGGGCTCACAGGCCAGTTCTACAAGCAGTTCGCGGTCACGATCGCGATCTCCACCGTGATCTCGGCGTTCAATTCGCTGACGCTGTCACCGGCACTGTGCGCCATCCTGCTGCAACCGCACGACGCGCCGAAGGACAGGCTGACGCGCATCATCGACAGCGTCTTCGGCCGCTTCTTCGGCTGGTTCAACCGCTTCTTCAACCGCAACGCCGGCCGCTACAGCGGCATGGTCACCCACACCGTCGTCAAGCGCAAGTCGATCGCGCTGGTGATCTATGCGGTGCTGCTCGGCATGACCGTGTTCATGTTCACCCGCGTGCCACCTGGCTTTGTGCCGCAGCAGGACAAGCAGTACCTGATCGGCATCGCGCAGCTGCCCGAAGGCGCCAGCCTGGAGCGCACAACCAAGGTGATCCGCCAGATGAGCGACATCGCGCTGTCGATTCCCGGCGTGCGCGACTCGGTGGCGTTCCCGGGCCTGAGCATCAACGGCTTCACCGCGGCGTCGAACTCGGGCATCGTGTTCTTCGGTCTCGACGAGTTCGAGAACCGCACCTCGCCGCAGACCAGCGCGAAGGCCATCGTCGGACAGGTGAACCAGAAGCTCGGCGCGATCCAGGGCGCGTTCCTGTTCGTGCTGAACCCGCCGCCGGTCAGCGGGCTGGGCAATGCCGGCGGCTTCAAGCTGCAGTTGCAGGACCGCGAAGGCGCCGGCGAGGCCGCGCTGAACGGCGTGGTGCATCAGCTGATGGGGCGCATCTACGGCAACCCCAACAGCGGCATCACCCAGGCCTTCAGCAACTACCAGATCAACGTGCCGCAGCTGTTCGCCAACGTGGACCGCACCAAGGCCAAGCAGATGGGTGTCAACCTGAACGACATCTACGACACGATGCAGACCTATCTCGGGTCGCTGTACGTCAACGACTTCAACCGCTTCGGCAAGACCTACCAGGTCATCGTCCAGGCCGACGCGAACTACCGCGCGAAGGCCGAAGACATCGGCAACCTGAAGATCCGCAACAGCGCGGGTGCGATGGTGCCGCTGGGCGCGATGATGACGGTCGAGCCGACCTTCGGCCCGGCCGCGGTGGGTCGCTACAACAGCCTCTACACCGCCGACTTCAACGGCGCACCCAAACCCGGTTTCAGCTCGGGTGAGGCGCAGGCCGAGATGGAGAAGATCCTGAAGGAGACGCTGCCGCGCGGCATGTCGTACGAGTGGACCGAACTGGTTTACCAGGAAAAGATCGCCGGCAACACGATGGTCTACATCTTCCCGCTGTGCGTGCTGCTGGTGTTCCTGGTGCTGGCCGCCACCTACGAGAGCTGGACGCTGCCGCTGGCGATCATCCTGATCGTGCCGATGTGCATCCTGAGCGCAATCACCGGTGTGTGGCTCAGCGAATTTTTCGGGCAGCCGGCGGACAACAACATCTTCACGCAGATCGCGTTCGTGGTGCTGGTCGGGCTGGCGTGCAAGAACGCGATCCTGATCGTCGAGTTCGCGCGTGAGCTGGAGCTGCAAGGCCGCACGCCGGTGCAGGCGGTGGTCGAGTCCTGCCGATTGCGTCTGCGCCCGATCCTGATGACCTCGATCGCCTTCATCGCCGGCGTGGTGCCGCTGGTGCTGTCCAGTGGCGCCGGCGCCGAGATGCGGCAGGCGATGGGCATCGCGGTGATGAGCGGGATGATGGGGGTCACCGTGTTCGGCCTGTTGCTGACGCCGGTGTTCTACACGGTACTGCGCAAGCTGTCGCCGGCCAAGCTGCACCATGCCGGTCGCGCGCCCACACCCCCACCATCGGCCCCGCCGCCGGCCTTGCCCGCGGGCGCCACCGGAGACAGCCATGCGTGATCCCGCTTTCAAGCTGCTGCCCTGCGCAAGGGCCTGCGCTGCGCTGTCGCTGGCGATGCTCTCCTCCGGCTGCGCATGGGTCGGACACGACTACCAGGTGCCACCGGCGAAGCTGGACGCCGGCTTCATCGGCGCCGGTGTCGCCAAGGTCAACAGCGAACCGGTCGCCGCCGACATCGCGGCCTTCTGGCGCGGCTTCAACGATGCCGAGCTGAGCGCGCTGGTCGAGCGTGCCTTGCAGGCCAATGGCGACGTGCGCATCGCGCAGGCACGGCTGCAGGAATCGCGCGCCAACCGCAGCGAGATCGACACCCAGACGCTGCCCAGCGTCAGCATCGAAGCGAATGCCAAACGCTCGGTCTCGCCGCCCTCGTCGATATTCAAGTCGACCCGCAGCCAGCGCACCGGAGCGAACTTCGATGCCAGCTTCGTCGCGAACTGGGAGCTGGATTTCTTCGGCGTGGAGCGGCGCGCCAAGGAGTCGGCCAATGCGCTGGTCGGCGCCAGCCTGGCGAGCCTGGGCGCAGCGCAGACCAGCGTCGCGGCCGAAGTCGCGCGCAACTACCTGGAGGTGCGCGGACTGCAGCTGCGCTATGCCGTCACGCAGGCTTCGCTGGACAACCAGCGCGAGTCGCTGACCATCGCACAGGCCCGCCTCGATGCCGGCCGCGGCACGCAGCTCGACCTGGAACGTGCGCTGAGCCTGACCGCCAGCACCGAAGCCGCGCTGCCCAGCCTGCAGGCGGCGATCGACCTCGCCATCTACCGCCTGGCGACGCTCAGTGCCCAGCCACCGGCCGAGTTGCGCGCGCGGCTGGCGACACCGGCGCCGCTGCCCGGCCTGCCCGTCACCGACCTCGCAGCGCTGCCCGTTGGTACACCGCAGCAGTGGATGGCACGGCGCCCCGACGTCGCCGCGGCCGAGCGCCAACTGGCCTCGGCCACCGCCGAGATCGGCGTGACCGAGGGCGATCTCTACCCGCGCATCAGCATCAGTGGCCTGCTCGGTCTGGCGTCGACGAAATTCGTCAACCTGACCGACAGCCAATCGCGGCGCTACTCGGCCGGTGCGGGCATCTCATGGACGCTGCTGGACTTCGGCCGCGTCCGCGCCCGCATCAATGCCAGCGAGGCGCGCACGCTGCAGGCGCTGGCCACCTACGAGCAGACGCTGGCCACCGCATTGGAAGAAGCGGAAGGCTCGTTCGCCCAGTTCAGCCGCAATGCGCAGCGGCGCGAGAGCCTGGCGCGGGCCGAGCACAGTGCGACCGAAGCCTCACGGCTGGCGCGGCTGCGCTACGAAGCCGGCGTCACCGATTTCCTGGCGGTTCTCGACGCCGACCGAGAACTGCTGTCGGCGCGCGACGCGCTGGCACAGGCCGACACGGCGAATGCGACCTCGCTGGTGGCGGTGTACCGGGCCCTGGGGGGCGGGTGGACGGTGCCGGCGCCGGCCACGGCGAGCGCGACCACCGAGGCGGCATCGCGCTGATACGCAGGCGTTGCGCTGGGTTTGCTTCTGCGAAGGGCTTGAGCCCTGCGGGGACCGCGCCGGGTCTCGGCCCGGCTGCCGAGTAACTTTCTTCTGCTGGCACAGAAGAAAGTCACCAAAGAAGAGTGCCCGAACACCAGCCATTTGGCCTTCTCGCTGCGGCTACACGGCTACTTCACGGGCTCTGGCACGAGAACACTCTCCGAGCTACTGCCGCAGTTTCCTCGCTCAGGTTCAAACATGCGGTATA
>JAYVEB010000071.1:0-5502 GCA_043749095.1 Burkholderiales bacterium
CGCGAGACGGCGAGCCATTCGTCGACCGGCGCCATGCGCACGGCCCAGCCTTCGCCGCCCTCTTCGTCGCGTTCACCGGCGATGCCGGGAATCGCGCGCCGCTCGAGTGCGCGCACGGCGCTGCGTGCGACCAGCGCGTTGCGGTGCACGCGTAAAAATCGGTCGCCGAGGCGCTGCTCTAGATCGCTCAATGCCTCGTCGAGCACGTGGGTGTGCTCGGCAGTGCGCAGCGTCACGTACTTCAGCTCGGCCTTCAGGTACAGCACCTCGGCCAGCGGCACCCGCACGACACGGCCGCGTTCGCTGACCACCAGCACCGGGTCGGGCGGTGCTGCCGTGTCGGCGGCTGCGGCCACTGGCGCGAGCCGCGCCACCACCCGTTGCAAGGCCAGCTGCAGCCGCTCGCGGCGCACCGGCTTGGTCAGGTAATCGACCGCCTCCAGATCGAAGGCCTTCAGCGCATGGCCGGCATGCGCCGTCACGAACACCACTGCGGGCGGTTGTGGCAGCGCGCGCAACTCCTCGGCCAGCTGGGTGCCGTCGCGGCCGGGCATCTGGATGTCCAGCAGCACCAGATCGCAGGCGCGGTCTGCGCCTGCATTGCCGGATCGCTGCGCCTGCAGCCATTCCAGCGCCTGCGCCGCGCTGGCAACCTCGCCGACCACGCTGGCGCGCGGCTCGGTGCAGTCGCCGATCAGCGTGCGCAGCCGCAGCCGCGCCAGCGCCTCGTCATCGACCAGCAGCACACGCAGCGCGTGGGCAGTGGAATGGGTTGCACTGTTCACAGTGGCACCACGATCTGCACGCGATAACTGTCGGCATCGCGCCGGCTCTCGAACTGCGCGTTGACATCGTGCATCAGCCGCAGCCGTTCCTGCACGCTGTGCAGCGCCATGCCGATGCCGGGCCGCGACGCGGTCGCCGGCACGCTGTTGGCGATCGAGATCACTGCGTGCCCGCCCTTCACCCGGGTGCGCACGCGGATCGTGCCGCCGTTGTCAGCCGTCTCGATGCCGTGGCGCACGGCGTTCTCGACCAGCGGCTGCAGCAGCAGCGGCGGCATGCGCGCCGCGCCGGCTGCGGGGTCGAGTTCCCAGGTCACGGCCAGCCGCTCGCCGAAGCGGATCTGCTCGATCGCCAGGTAGCGCTGCGCCAGCTCGACTTCTTCATTCAGCGTCACCGATTCGCCAACCTCGGTCAGCGCGACGCGGAACAGTTCGGCCAGGTCTTCCAGCACGGCTTCCGCACGCTGCGGATCGTGGCGCACCAGCGCCAGCGCCGAATTCAGGGTGTTGAACAGGAAGTGCGGCCGGATGCGCGATTGCAACTCGGCCAGCTTGGCCGCCGTGTCGGCCGGTGTGCGCGCCAGCGCCCGCATGCGCAACCATTGCAGCATCAGTAGCGCCAGGCCTGCGCCGGCCAGCGCCGGGCCCAGCGGGCTGATGCGGTCGAGATCGCCCGGGCCGACCTGCGAGGCCAGCCGCCAGCCGCCCATCACGCAGGCGGCGCCCAGCGCGCCGATCACCACCGCCTGAGGTACGACCGACAGCCGGGCCAGCGACGCCTTCAGTGCGCACGCCGCGATCAGCCAGGCCAGCAGGGCCGGGGTCACGATGCCGGCGCCGAGGGCGAAGCCCAGCACCCAGGCATCGAAGGTGGGTGCTGCGAACAGCACGCCGATCGCCAGCACTGCGTGCGCGAACAACGTGGCGCGCAGCACCACGCCGACGTGGCACACATCGAACATCGTCGCCGGGCGCGTTGCAACGTGGTCCGACCCGGGCAGCGTGCCGAAGCCCGACAGGAAGGTCGAGGCGGGGTCGTCAGGGGGAGGGGGGCTCATCGATAGAATCGGCGTCGCTTCGGCGCATTGTCTACAAACCCTCCACCACCCGACCACGACGCACACCGCCGTGTGCCGCGAGCCCATGGCGACCAACCCACTCGACAACAAATCCGAAGCCTGGTCGGCGCTTTTTTCCGAGCCGATGAGCGAGCTGGTCAAGCGCTACACCGCCAGCGTCTTCTTTGACCAGCGCCTCTGGCGCGCCGACATCGCCGGCTCGCTGGCGCACGCCGAGATGCTGTGCCACCAGCGCATCATCAGCGCCGAGGATCGCGCCAGCATCGAGCGCGGCATGGCGCAGATCACCGCCGACATCGAGGCCAGCCGCTTCGAGTGGAAGCTCGACCTCGAAGACGTGCACCTGAACATCGAGGCGCGGCTGACGCAACTGGTCGGTGACGCCGGCAAGCGGCTGCACACCGGCCGCTCGCGGAATGACCAAGTAGCAACAGACGTGCGGCTGTGGCTGCGCGGCGAGATCGACACGCTGCTGCCGTTGTTGAAGGCGATGCAGGCCGCGCTGGTCGATGTGGCCGACAAGAACATCGACACCATCCTGCCCGGCTACACCCACATGCAGGTGGCTCAGCCGGTGAGCTTTGCGCACCACCTGCTGGCCTATGTGGAGATGTTCGCCCGTGACGCCGATCGGTTGTGCGACGTGCGCAAGCGCGTCAACCAGTTGCCACTGGGCGCCGCTGCGCTGGCCGGCACCAGCTACCCGCTGGACCGCGAGCGCGTGGCGCGCACGCTGGGCTTCGACGGCGTGTGCCAGAACAGCCTCGACGCGGTCAGCGACCGCGACTTCGCTCTCGAGTTCACCGCGTTCGCGTCGATCGCGATGGTGCACATCTCGCGGCTGGCCGAAGAGCTGGTGCTGTGGATGAGCCAGAACTTCGGCTTCATCGACCTGGCCGATCGCTACTGCACCGGCTCGTCGATCATGCCGCAGAAGCGAAACCCCGACGTGGCCGAACTGGCGCGCGGCAAGAGCGGCCGCGTGGTCGGCCACCTGATGGGTTTGATCACGCTGATGAAGGGCCAGCCGCTCGCCTACAACAAGGACAACCAGGAAGACAAGGAGCCGCTGTTCGACACCGTCGACACGCTGCGCGACACGCTGCGCATCATGGCCGAGATGGTGGCGGGCACCCGCGACCCGGAAACCGGGGCGTGGTCCGGTGGCATTCGCGTGAAGCCCGAGGCCATGGAGCGCGCCGCGCTGAAGGGCTACGCCACCGCGACCGATCTGGCCGACTACCTGGTCAAGAAGGGCCTGCCGTTCCGCGATGCGCACGAGGCCGTGGCCCATGCGGTCAAGCACGCGATCGGCCAGGGCGTGGACCTGAGCGCGCTGCCGCTTTCAACGCTGCAAGGCTTCCACGCCAGCATCACCGACGACGTGTTCGAGGTGCTGACGCTGCGCGGCTCGCTGAATGCCCGCGATGTGCTGGGCGGTACCGCGCCGGCCCAGGTGCGCGCGCAGATCGCTCGCCATCGCGCCCGCCTGAGCTGACGCGCCCGTGCCCCGCGTGCTGCTGACCCTGGCGCTCATCGTGCTGGCGTGCGTCGGCTTCACGGCCTGCGCACCGGTCACCGTGTTGAACTCGCTGGTGGCGAGCGACGGCTATGTGCTGACACCTTCCGTCCCCTACGGCACGCTGCCGCGGCAGCGGCTCGATGTGTACCGCCCAAGTGCGGCCGAGCCGCCCGGTGGCTACCCGGTGGCGGTGTTCTTTTATGGCGGTTCGTGGAACAAGGGTGAGCGGGCCGACTACAAGTTCGTTGCCGCAGCACTCGCCTCGCGCGGCGTGCTGACGTTGGTGGCCGACTACCGGCTCTATCCGGCGGTTCGCTACCCTGAATTTCTGGAAGACAGCGCCAAGGCGCTGGCTTACGGCCTGGAGCAGGCGAGGGCGCTGGGCGGCAACCCGCAGCGGGTGTTCGTGATGGGCCACAGCGCCGGCGCTTACAACGCCGCGATGCTGGCGCTCGATGCGCGCTGGCTGCGCCCCACGGGGCACCACCCTGCCGAGCTGGCCGGCTTCATCGGGCTGGCCGGGCCGTATGACTTTCTGCCCATCGTCAACCCCGACGCGAGGCCGGTGTTCTTCCACCCGAACTACCCGCCGGGCACACAGGTGTTCGAGCACGTCAGTGCCGCCGCACCGAAGACTTTCCTGGGCGCGGCGCGCACCGATGATCTGGTCAATCCGCAGCGCAACACCGTGGGCCTGTACACGCACCTGCAGGCGGTCGGTCGGCCGGTCACGCTGCATCTGTACGACCGCGTCAACCACATGACGCTGGCCGCAGCCTTCGCTGCACCACTGCGCTGGCTGGCGCCGGTGCTCGATGACGTGGTGGCCTTCATCGACGCGCCCTGATCTGCCCAATCGAGGCAGCGGTCGCGCCGCACACTCAGGACGGCGGCTGGCCGTAGGTGATCGACTGCACCCGGCCATACTGGAAGCGCACCGTGGCGATGAGGTTGCCCGGCCCGCGGTCATACTGCCATTCGTCGACCTGCAGGCACGGCGCTAGCAGCCCGGCGAGCGGCGCGGGCACCTGCTGCAGTGTGGGCGCGACGTACAGCGGTGCGCAGAAGGCGTCTTTCAGCTTCGGCTCGCCGCAATTCGTCAGCACCGTCAGCCGAGAGTCACCGACCTCGGTCGCGCGACCATTGCAGCGCAGGGTTTCGGCGTGGGCGGAGGGTGAGCACAGCAGCATCGGCCACAGCAGTGACAGCGGCATCAAGAGTGGCACCAGCGTCATGCTGCGGTGCAGTGGCGGAAGTGGCATGAGGTGGCCTGCCTGGTGAGTGACTGCGCGGTGCCCTTCATCACGTCTCGGCACGTGCGCCTGAACCGTCCGCAGGTCAGCGAGCGGCCACGGGAATTGTTGCAGTTCGAGCAGACCACTGCCACGACGTGGTGCCTTCGTTACCCTCGCTGTTGCACGGCCTCAGCTGAGGGTGTGTCCTCGATATACGGGCGCCAACGGCCCTCGCGCATCCCTGTCAGCAATCGCTGCAGATCACCGTCGAGGGCGCGGTCTTCGTCCACGAAGGCGATCGCGTTGCAAAGCTCATCGAACATCGACGACAGCGACGGCGTCAAGTGCAGCGGCTGCAGGCGCTGGCGCAGCGCCAATGCCTGGCGCGCCGCGATCAGCATGGCCGCGCCCACTTGCTCGCTCAGCTCCAGCACCCGCAAGCAGTCGCGCGCGGCGATCGTGCCCATGCTGACCTTGTCCTGGTTGTGGCACTCGGTCGATCGCGAGAAGACCGAGGCCGGCATCGTCCCCTTCAACGCCTCGGCCGTCCATGCAGAAACGCTGATCTGCAGCGCCTTCAAGCCGTGGTTGATCGTTGCCCGCTCCCCGACCGCGCCAGACAGGTTGGGTGGCAGCCCGTGGTTGAAGCGCGCATCGACCAGCAAGGCCAATTGGCGGTCCAGCAGATCGGCGATGTTCGCGACCAGGGTCTTGAGCGCGTCCATCGCGAAGGCGATGTGGCCACCGTAGAAGTGGCCGCCATGGAGCACACGGCCCTGCTCTGCCTCGATCAGCGGATTGTCGTTGGCGCTGTTGAGCTCGTTCTCGATCTGCTGGCGCAGGAACGGCAGCGCATCCTCGAGCACACCGATCACATGCGG
>JAYVEB010000072.1:0-5460 GCA_043749095.1 Burkholderiales bacterium
CTTGTGCTTCACGAGCCAGGCGGTCTTGTAGCAAACCCCCAGGTGGCGCATCAGCTCGAGCGCTGCGACGTTATTCTTGGACTGGGTCAGCAGATGCATGGCAAGGAACCAGCGCGAAAGCCCCAGCTTGCTCGCCTCGAAGATCGTGCCGCTGATGACGCTGCACTGGTGGCGGCAGGCGGTGCACTGAAAGTACAGCCTGCCTTCGCGCCGAAACGAGCTGCTTTGCCCGCAGCCGCACGCCGGGCAGGCAAAACCGGCAGGCCAGCGCGAGGCGATCAGCGCCGCCTCGCACTTGTCGTCGCTGCCGTAGCGGCCCATGAACTCGGCCATCGAAAGTCCGGGTTGAAACTGCACTCGGTTCATCTTCATGGTTCACCTCCTGACACGGTGAGCCCATCTTCCACCCTCGCTAGCTCACCACGTGAGCCTGCTGAGGTTTGTCACTAATCAAGTCGACCCATGGGTGCGGCAGATGCAGCGGCTGCGCGCCGCCCTGCAGCGCTTGGGCGTCAGCGCGGCCGAGCACGAAGCACCGCGCACGCTGGCGCAGCGGGTGCGCGCGCGGTTCGGCGCGCAGGGCGAATCGCTCGCCGCACTGCTGGAGCGGCTCGACGCGCAGCGCTATGGCCCCCAGGCCGCAGCACGGCCCGACCCTGCGCTGACCCGGCACTTCAACGCACAGGCCAAACGCCTGGCGCGAGGGGCTCAGGCGATGAGCCTGGCACTCGTCTTCATGGCCGCATCGCCCGACGACGCTGCGGCGGTGGATGCCGTCCCTGCCTCCCCAGCCGTCAGCGCAACCACAGCGGCCAAGGCGACCACTGCCAAGCCGATCAAGCACGTCAAGCGGCGCGCGCACCCTGCTCGCAAAGCACCCATGCGCTCGGACAGCGACCCCGACATCGTGACCTACGGCCGCCGCGACGACCTGATGGCCTTCGGCGCTGAGGTCGCAGCGCGCCGGGGATTGGATGTGAACGAGGTGCAGGCGACGCTGGCGCAAGCGCGCTTCGTGCCCGGCATCGTCAAGGCGGTGATGCCGCCACCGGCAGGCACCGCGAAGAACTGGGCGGCCTACCACGCACGTTTCGTCGAGCCCAAGCGCATCGCCGCCGGCGTGGCGTTCTGGCAAGCGAACGAAGCGTGGCTGACACTCGCCGAGCAGCGCTACGGCGTGCCGCCCGAGATCGTCGCCGGCATCGTCGGCGTCGAGACGCTGTACGGCCAGCACATGGGCAATTACCGCGTCATCGATGCGCTGGCTACACTGGGCTTCGACTTCCCCGGCGAGCGCAAGGGCCGCAGCGCGTTCTTCCGCGATGAGCTGGAACAGCTGCTGGTGCTCAATCACCGCGAAGGCAACGACCCGCTGGCCGTCAAGGGCAGCTATGCCGGCGCGCTGGGCATGCCGCAGTTCATGCCCAGCAGCGTCAACAAATACGCGGTCGATTTCGATGGCGATGGCCACATCGACCTGCACGCCAGCGCCGCCGACGTGATCGGCAGCGTGGCGCACTACTTGGCCGAATTCGGCTGGCAGCGCGGCCTGCCCACGCACTTCGAGGTCGCTGTCCCCAGCGATGCCAGCGAACGCGCGCTGCTGCTGGGCCCGGACATCCTGCCCACCTTCACCGCGCAGCAGTTCCTCGACCATGGTGCGGTGTTCGGTACACCGGCACCGACCGTCACTGGCAGCGCCAGCGGCGCGAAGCTGGCGCTGGTCGAACTGCAGAACGGCCCCGATGCGCCCAGCTACGTGGCAGGCACCACCAACTTCTACGCCGTCACCCGCTACAACTGGTCGAGCTACTATGCGATGGCGGTGATCGAACTGGGGCAGGCGATCAAACGAGCTCGGTAGCTGGCGCCAGGGTCAGGCAGTCCTCGATCCACAGCGCCAGTTCGGCCTCGAGGTCGGGCACCTCGGCGATGTCGAGTCCGCACACCAATTCCCAGCTGCTGTCGTACCACCCCGGGCCGCCGTCGTCGGCCTGTCGGCTGGCCACAAGACGGGGCGTACTCGTCTGAGGCGGCACCGGCAGCAGCGCACACAGCGACAGGCAGACGATCGATCGGACGCCGTGACGGCACGAATGTGACAACGAAGCGAGGCTGAACATGCGGGTCTCCTGAGCAATGTCGACCGACGTGATCGACAGGCTCAGTTTTCCTGCGCTGCAGCGCCACGACCATCCCGCCGAGGGGTTGCGACGGGGGTCAACGCGCTCCCCTTGAAGCGGCCCCCGGTCGGGGGTACCGCAGTGTCTGGCGGCAAAACGTCGGCGACTCAGCCCTGCGGAATCACACTGACCGATACATCCATGCGCTGCATCATGCCGCCGCCGAGGATCACGCCGCGCAGCGGCACAACGTCAGCGAAGTCAGCGCCCCAGGCCAGCGTGATGTAGCGGCGATCGGCGAGCTGGTCGTTGGTCGGATCGAACTCGATCCAGCCGTGATCGGGCAGGAAGGCACCCACCCAGGCGTGCGACGCATCGACACCCATCAGCCGTGGCATGTCGGGCGGCGGGTTGGTCAGCAGGTAGCCCGACATGTAGCGCGCCGCGAGGCCGTGGCCGCGCAGGCAGGCCAGCATCAGGTGGGCGAAATCCTGGCAGACACCGCGCCGGTGCTGCATCACCTCGTCGACCGAGGTGCTGACGGTGGTCGCGCCTGAATCGAATTCGAAGTCGGTGTGGATGCGGTGGTTCAATTCGCTCAAGGCCTCGAACCAGGGGCGATCGGGCTGCAGCGACGCTTCGGCATAAAGGCGCGCGGCCTCGGACAGCGGCACCAAGGGCGTCGGCTCGGCCATGCGTGCGGCGTTCAGGTCGCAGGCACCGCCGTACGGCCGGCGCAGCGCTTCGCGCACCTCGCCCACGGTCAACGCCGAGTGGGTGTGTGTGACCGGGCGCTCACCGACCTCGACCTGGCACTGCATGCGCACGCGCAGCTGGCGGTGTGCGCCGTGCAGGCCGAAATGCGAGACCGAATTGCCGAAGCTGTCGACGGCCTCATGGCGCTCATCCGGCGGGGGATCGATCTGCAGGCTGTGCGACAGCAGGCGCTGCCAGGGCAGGCTGCGCGGCGTCAGCCGGCCCAGCTGCCATGACTGCGACACCGGCGCGGTGTACGCGTAGCGCGTCTCGTGCTCGACGGTGAAGCGGTCGAAGCCGCTCTGCTGACTCTGTTGTTGGGACTGCTGCTGACCCTGTTGCTGCTGCTGAGACATCAGGCCACCAGCGACAGCACACTGCGCGAGGCGGCGTGCGAGAAGAACTTCAGCGTCAGCTCATCAGACACCGCATTCGCGGCGCGCTGCAGCTCCAAGATGACCTCGGCCAGGGCCTCGCTTTCCGGATGCAGATCGACGCTGGACAGGTTGCGCAGCGCATGGTGCGCCGGTGCCAGCACGTCGCTCGCGAAGCGGCCATGGCTCAGCTCCAGCTTGGCGATGTACTCGGCCAGCCCCTTGACCTGGAAGGCGACCGAGCGCGGGTTGACCTCGTCGCGCAGCAGCAGGTCCAGCACCGGCAGCCATTCGGGCGCGACCAGGTATCGCGAGCGGTAGGTGACGGTGGAGTCGGCGTATTCGAGCAACCAGTCCAGTCCATGGCTACGCCCCTCGTGGGTGGCGACCTGCAGCACCTGGCACAGCGTGGACAGCCGCTCCAGCCGCCGACCGATCGACAGGAAACGCCAGCCCACGCCGCGCGTCATGCCATCGAGCACGAAGCCCGACAGCGTCATCATCGAGGTCACCGCGCGGTCCAGCCAGGCCATCGCCAGTGGCAACCCGAGGTGGGTCGATGACAGGCCGCGCTGGAACACCGGGTCGGAGATCAGCTGGTTCAGCGATCGCCAGTGGTCGGCCGACATCCGGTCGCGCAGGTTGAAGGCGACACGGGACAGCTGCTTGAAGCGCTCGCTCAAGCCCTCGTCAGGATGGGTCGCGGCGCGCAGCAGGTCGGTGCTCGGATGCTCGGTGGAGTCGATCAGGCCGAAGCGTTGCGCGAGGGTCAGCGTCGGCGGCACACCATCGCTGGGCTCGCGCGAATCGTCGAGCACATCGGCGATCGCCACCCGCAACAGCCGGGCGGTGGCATCGCAGCGCTCGCCGTAGCGGCCGAACCAGAACAGGTTCTCGGCCGCACGCGACGGCACATTGGCGCGCGAGGCGACCAGGTCTTCCGGTTTGACGGTGCGGCTGAGCAGCGAGAACGAGGCATTGACCGGCGCGTCGGACAGCACCCAGGTGTCCTTCGAGCGGCCACCGCGCTGCATCGCAATCACGCGCGAATGGTCGTCGCCGGCCACCCGGGTCAGCCCACCGGGCAGCACGTGATAGCCGTTCGGCGTGGCCACCGCGAACACCCGCAGCCCGACGGTGCGCGAGCTCATCTGCTCACCACGCCCGGGTTCGCCGCTGGCCTCCAGCACCGGAGCCTGCGACACATGGACCCACTCCTGCGCCACATAACGCTGCGGTCGCGCGGCCACGCGCTCGCGCAGGGCCACACGCTCGGCCGCCGACAGATCGGCGCCGAACACGGCCGGCTCCTGCGCCGAGCGCTCCAGTGGCTTGATGATCAGCTTGTCGAGCCGACGCCAGGCATCGTCAAGTGCGGCCGGTTCGCCCAGCCACCAGGTGGCGACAGAAGGCAATCGCAAGGGCTCGCCAAGCAACTGCTCGCTGAGCTTGGGCAGGTAGCCCAGCAGGCCACCAGACTCCAGCACGCCAGAGCCCAGGGCATTGGCCAGCAGCACCGTGCCGCGGCGCGCGCAATCGGTCAGGCCCGGGATGCCGAGTGCGGAATCGGAGCGCAGTTCCAGCGGGTCGCAGTAGTCGTCGTCCTGCCGCCGCAGCACCCCGTTGACGCGCTTCAGGCCTTCGACGGTCTTCATCCAGACACAGCCATCGCGCACCGTCAGGTCGCTGCCTTCGACCAGCGGAAAGCCCAAGTAACGGGCCAGCAGCGCGTGCTCGAAGTAGGTCTCGTTGTAGGGCCCTGGTGTGAGCAGAACGACCAGCGGATTGACGCGCTCGAAAACCCGATCGGCATGGTCCTTCGGTGCCCAGCGCATCATCGACTCGCGCAACGCCTCGAAGAATGCTGCCAGGTGCTGCACATGCAGTTCCTTGAACATCTGCGGGAACACGCGCGACACCACCAGCCGGTTCTCCAGCGCATAGCCGGCTCCGGAAGGTGCCTGGGTGCGGTCGTTGACCACCCACCAGTGGCCATCGGGCGAGCGCGCGAGGTCAGCCGCATAGTTGAACAGGTGCACACCGCCAGGCGGGCGGATGCCTTGCACCTGGTGCAGGTAGCCGCTGTGGCCGAAGATGATCGACGGCGGGATCGCGCCCGAGCGCAACAGTTCCTGCGGGCCGTAGATGTCGGCCAACACGCGGTTCAGCAGGTCGGCGCGTTGCGCGATGCCGGCGGCGATCTCGTC
>JAYVEB010000073.1:0-16157 GCA_043749095.1 Burkholderiales bacterium
GGCCATGGCTTGCTTCGCGGCGCGCCGCTGCAGGGCGGGGTCGGCGCCCTTCCCTCGCTCTGTGCGTGCCGCATCCCACTTGGCGACGGCCAGCGCGAAGCCCAGGTCCGGCCATTCGCCGAACTTGACCTGCTTCATTTGACCTGCAGTTCCCGGTGCCGCATAGCGGTACACCCAGCTGCGTTTCGTCGCGCTTGCGACGAGGCGCAGGCCCGGCTGCTCCTGAAACGTCAGGTGCTCGCCGGGTGCCAGCGACTTCGCCTCGTTTGCGTTGAATGTGACGACAATCATGTGGCTCTCCTGTTGAGCTGCAGCGCTCTCGAATTGTCGGGAAAACCTACGGACAAGCCCGACAGATCGAAAAGCTACGGCAAAAGCTACGGTAAATTTAAGGCGCATTGAATCGACACGGCACGTTGTGTATACCGATCGACCTAGAACACAATGAATTTAAGTATCTGATTTGACTGAACATTCTTCAACATCATCGCCAGAATCGACTCGGATCGAATCACAACGAGTCGCCAGTTTAGATCGACATACGCCGATGATTCAGCAGTACCTGCGCATCAAGTCCGACCATCCGGACACGCTGGTGTTCTACCGGATGGGCGACTTCTACGAGCTGTTCTTCGACGACGCGCGGCGCGCGAACCGGCTGCTCGACATCACCTTGACCACCCGCGGTCAAAGTGGTGGCGAGCCGGTGGTGATGGCTGGCGTGCCGGTACATTCGGTCGATAACTATCTGGCCAAGCTGATCAAGCTGGGCGAGCCGGTGGCGATCTGCGAGCAGGTCGGCGATGTCGCGACATCGAAAGGCCCGGTCGAGCGCAAGGTGGTGCGCGTCGTCACGCCGGGCACGCTGACCGACACCGAGCTGATGTCGGACAAGGCCGATGCGCTGCTGCTAGCGCTGTCGCGGCATACCCATCGCGGGCAGACGACGCACGGCCTGGCCTGGCTGGCCTTGAGCAGCGGCGAACTGGGCCTGACCGAATGCGCTGAGCATGAACTGCCCGGCTGGCTGGCGCGGCTGAATGCGGCCGAGGTGCTGGTTGAGCGCGAACAGGTTCCCCCGGCGCTGTCGGCCACGCGGGCCGCGGTGACGCACCGACCGGACTGGCAGTTCGATGCCGCGCTCGGTGTGCGCAAGCTGTGCGAACAGCTGCGTGTCGCGAGTCTCGCGGGATTCAACGCGAGCGAGCTGACGGTGGCGCACGCCGCCGCATCCGCCTTGTTGAGTTACGCCGAACACACGCAAGGCCAGGTGCTGGCGCATGTGCGCACGCTGCAGGTCGAGCGCGCCAGCGCGCTGATCGACCTGCCGCCGACCACCCACCGCAACCTGGAACTGACGCAGACGCTGCGTGGCGAGGAGGCACCGACGCTGCTGTCGCTGATCGACACCTGCCGCACCGGCATGGGCAGCCGGGCGCTGCGCGGGTGGACCCTGCGGCCGCTGCGCGATCGCGGTGTGGCGACGCAGCGCCACGAGGCGATCGAGGCGCTGATGGCCCGTGGCGGCGATACCTTGCGGCAGGCGCTGCGATCGGTGTGCGATGTCGAGCGCATCGCTGCCCGCATCGCGCTGCGCCAGGTGCGTCCGCGCGAGTTGACCGGCCTGCGCACGACGCTGCGCGAGCTGCCCGGCCTGCGCTCTGCCGTGCCGGTGGGCGCCTGCGTGCTGCTCGACATGGCACTGGAAGCCTTGAGTCCCGACACCTGCATTGAAGCGCTGCTGACGACCACGCTCGCCGAAGAACCGGCAGTGCTGATGCGCGATGGCGGTGTTATTGCGACCGGCTGCGTTGCCATGCTCGACGACCTGCGCGCCATCGCACAGAACAGCGATGCCTTCCTGCTCGATCTCGAATCGCGCGAACGCGCGCGCACCGGCATCGCCAACCTGCGGGTGCAGTTCAACCGCGTGCACGGCTTCTACATCGAGGTCACGCAGGGCCAAGTCGACAAGGTGCCGGCCGACTACCAGCGCCGCCAGACGCTGAAGAACGCCGAGCGCTACATCACGCCCGAGCTGAAGGCCTTCGAGGACAAGGCGCTGTCGGCGCAGGAGCGCGCGCTGACGCGCGAAAAGTTCCTTTACGAGCAGCTGGTCGACACGCTACAAACGCACGTCGCGGCGCTGTCCGAGCTGGCCCGCGCGCTGGCCACGCTCGACGCGCTGGCGGCACTGTCCGAGCGGGCTGCGACGCTGAACTGGTGCCGGCCGCAGTTCGTGCGCGAGTCCTGCATCGACATCCAGGGCGGTCGCCATCCGGTGGTCGAAGCGCGCTTGCAGGAAACCGGCGCCGGCAACTTCATGGCCAACGACTGCCGGCTCGACGCGACCCGCAAGATGCTGGTCATCACCGGGCCGAACATGGGCGGCAAGAGCACCTACATGCGGCAGGTGGCGCTGATCTGCCTGTTGGCCTCCATGGGCTCGTTCGTGCCGGCCACCGCGTGCCGGCTCGGTCCGATGGACGCGATCCACACCCGAATCGGCGCGGCCGATGACCTGGCCAATGCGCAATCGACCTTCATGGTGGAGATGACCGAGGCGGCAGCCATCCTGCACGGCGCCACCGCGCAGTCGCTGGTGCTGATGGACGAGATCGGCCGCGGCACGTCGACCTTCGATGGGCTGGCGCTGGCCGGCGCCATTGCCAGCCACCTGCACGAGCGCAACAACGCGTTCACGCTGTTCGCCACGCACTACTTCGAGCTGACGGCGTTCCCGGCCAAGCACGAGCGGGCGATCAACGTGCATGTGTCGGCCGTCGAGAGCCATTCCAAGGCCGGTGACGACATCGTGTTTCTGCACGACATCCAGCCCGGACCGGCCAGCCGCAGCTACGGCGTGCAGGTCGCGCGGCTGGCCGGCATGCCAGCCTCGCTGGTGCGCCAGGCACGCACCGCGCTGGAATCACTCGAATCACAGCAAAAATCGGGGCAGGCGCAGATCGATCTGTTTGCCGCGCCGGCGCCAGTGGCAGCACGCGAGGCCTCAGCAATGGAACGGGCACTGGCGCAGATCGACCCCGATGCCTTGACCCCGAAACAGGCCCTTGAAACGCTGTACCGTTTGCAGGCACTACAACACCCACCCGAAAGCGACACCGCACCATGACCTATTGCGTAGGCATCAAACTGGACGCGGGGTTGGTCTTCCTGTCCGACTCGCGCACCAATGCCGGTCTCGACCAGATCAGCACCTTCCGCAAGATGATCGTCTACGAGCGGCAGGGCGACCGCTTCATGGTGATGCTGTCGGCAGGCAACCTGTCGATCAGCCAGTCGGTGCGCGAGATCCTGCAGGTCGAGAAGATCGACAACGGAGACGAAGCGCCGATCACCATCTGGAACGCGACCAGCATGTTCGACGCGGTGCGCGTGCTCGGCAGCGCGGTGCGCCGCGTCTACGACCAGGACGGCAAGTCACTGAAGGCCGCGGGCGTCGACTTCAACGCGTCGATGATCTTTGGCGGGCAGATCAAGGGCGAGGGGATGCGCCTGTTCCTGGTCTATTCCGCCGGCAACTTCATCGAAGCCACCCGCGAGACCTGCTACTTCCAGGCTGGCGAATCGAAATACGGTAAGCCGGTGCTCGACCGGATGATCTCGCCGACCACGCCGCTGGACGAGGCCTCGAAATGCGCGCTGGTGTCGATGGACTCGACGCTGAAGTCGAACCTGTCAGTCGGCCTGCCACTGGATTTGCTGGTCTACCAGAACGACGCGCTGAAATGCGACCAGACCGTCTGCATCGACGAGCAGAACCCGTATTTCCAGATGATCCGGGGGTCTTGGGGAAACAAGCTGCGCGAGGTGTTCGAATCGCTCGAAGACCCACAGTGGACCGCTGGCAGCACGGCAGCGGCCGCCGCGGCGGCCGCGGCGGCCGATCATCCCCTGTGCGCGGGATCCACCCGCTACGAGCCGATGCGCAAGATCACCCACCCGGGCGAGAAGATCGTCTGAAGCAGCCGCTCAAAACGCCCCTCCTATAATCATCTTTTCCCACCACAGCAGCGTGCAAATCCGCTGCTGAAAGCAATGACCAAGTACGTCTTTGTCACCGGCGGTGTGGTGTCCTCGCTGGGCAAGGGCATTGCGGCGGCGTCGCTCGCAGCGATCCTTGAATCGCGCGGCATCAAGGTCACGCTGATCAAGCTCGACCCCTACCTCAATGTCGACCCCGGCACGATGTCGCCATTCCAGCACGGCGAGGTCTATGTGACCGACGACGGCGCGGAAACCGATCTCGACCTGGGCCACTACGAGCGCTTCATCACCACTCGGATGAAGAAGGCCAACAACTTCACCACCGGCCAGATCTACAAGAGTGTGCTCGAGCGAGAACGCCGCGGCGACTACCTCGGCAAGACGGTGCAGGTGATCCCGCACGTCACCAACGAGATCCAGGAATTCGTCAAGCGCGGCGCGGGCGTCGGCACCGACCATGCGGTCGATGTCGCCATCGTCGAGATCGGCGGCACGGTCGGCGACATCGAGTCGCTGCCGTTCCTCGAAGCGGTGCGCCAGATGAGCCTGAAGCTCGGGCCCAACCAGACCGCCTTCGTGCACCTGACCTATGTGCCGTGGATTGCCGCGGCCGGCGAGCTGAAGACCAAACCCACTCAGCACACTGCGCAGAAGCTGCGCGAAATCGGCATCCAGGCCGATGTGCTGCTGTGCCGTGCCGACCGCCGCATCCCGGATGAAGAGCGCGAAAAAATCTCGCTGTTCACCAATGTGCCGACCTGGGGCGTGATCTCGATGTGGGACGTCGACACCATCTACAAGGTGCCGCGCATACTCCACGAACAAGGCCTCGACGGGCTGATCTGCGACAAGCTGCGCATCCACACGCCGCCGGCCAACCTGAAGCGCTGGGACGAGCTGGTGCGCGAATTCGAGCACCCCGAGCGCGAAATCACGATCGCGATGTGCGGCAAGTACACCGACTTGTCCGACTCCTACAAATCGCTGAACGAGGCGCTGCGCCACGCCGGCATGCACAGCCATGCGAAGGTGCTGATCGAATACGTCGATTCCGAAACCCTGACCGCCGACAACGTGCAGCAGCTCGCCGCTTTCGATGCAGTGCTGGTGCCCGGAGGCTTCGGCAAGCGCGGCGTCGAAGGCAAGGTGCTGGCCGCGAAGTTCGCCCGCGAGTCCAAGCTGCCCTACCTCGGCATCTGCCTGGGCATGCAGGTCGCGACCATCGAGTTCGCGCGCCACCAGGCCGGCCTCGACAACGCCAACAGCACCGAATTCGAGCCCGACACGCCGCACCCGGTGATCGCGCTGATCGAGGAATGGCAGGACGCTGACGGCTCGATCCAGAAGCGCAGCAGCAGCTCCGACCTCGGCGGCACAATGCGCCTGGGCGCGCAAAGCTCCGACGTGAAGCCCGGCACGCTGGCACACGAGATCTACGGCGATGTGGTGACCGAACGCCATCGCCACCGCTACGAGGCCAACGTCAATTACCTCGACCATCTGAGTGCCGCCGGCCTGGTGATCTCGGCGCTGACGCAGCGCGAGAAGCTGACCGAGATCGTCGAGCTGCCGCGCAGCTTGCACCCGTGGTTCATGGGCGTGCAGTTCCATCCCGAATTCAAGTCGACACCGTGGGGCGGCCATCCGCTGTTCAACTCCTTCATCTCGGCGGCGCTGGCGCATCAGCGCGACCGCTTGCAGGTGGTCGGCTCGACGAAGGCGGCCGCATGAAACTGTGCGGCTATGAGGTCGGCCTGACGCAACCCTTTTTCCTGATCGCCGGCCCCTGCGTCGTCGAATCCGAACAACTGCAGATCGATGTGGCGGGCGCGCTGAAGGAGATGACCTCTGCGCTGGGCATCCCCTTCATCTTCAAGAGCAGCTACGACAAGGCCAACCGCTCCAGCGGCAACACCTTCCGCGGTCCGGGCCTGGAGCGTGGGCTGGAGATCCTGGCCAAGGTCAAGCGCGAACTCGGCGTGCCGCTGTTGACCGATGTGCACGACACCCTGCAGATCGCATCGGTCGCGTCCGTTGTCGACGTGCTGCAGACGCCGGCCTTCCTGTGCCGCCAGACCGATTTCATCCGCGCGGTCGCACAGTCGGGCAAGCCGGTGAACATCAAGAAGGGGCAGTTCCTGGCGCCCCACGACATGAAGAATGTCATCGACAAGGCCCGCGCCGCCGCCCGCGACAAGGGCCTGCCGGAAGACAGCTTCATGGCCTGTGAACGCGGCGTGAGCTTCGGCTACAACAACCTGGTCAGCGACATGCGGTCGCTGGCCATCATGCGCGAGACCGGCGCGCCGGTGGTCTTCGACGCGACGCATTCGGTGCAGCTGCCGGGTGGCCAGGGCACTAGTTCGGGTGGCCAGCGCGAGTTTGTGCCGGTGCTGGCGCGCGCCGCCATCGCGGTCGGTGTGGCCGGGTTGTTCATGGAAACCCATCCCGATCCGATGAACGCGATGAGCGACGGCCCGAACGCGGTGCCGCTGAAACGCATGCGCGCACTGCTCGAACAGCTGGTGTCGCTGGACCGCGTGGTCAAGCAGCAGCCCCTGCTCGAGAACGATTTCGGTTGCTGAACGAGCCCCGTTCTACAGCCACGCCCTTTTCCAATTTTCCATTCTGAGGACGCTACATGAGTGCGATCGTTGACATCGTCGGCCGAGAGATTCTGGACAGCCGGGGCAACCCGACCGTCGAATGCGATGTGCTGCTCGAGTCGGGCGTGATGGGCCGCGCTGCGGTGCCGTCGGGCGCGTCGACCGGCTCGCGCGAAGCGATCGAGCTGCGTGATGGCGATGCCAAGCGCTACGGGGGCAAGGGCGTGATGCGCGCGGTGCAACACGTCAACACCGAGATCAGCGAAGCCGTGCTCGGGCTCGATGCCAGCGAGCAGGCTTTCCTTGACCGCACGCTGATCGACCTCGACGGCACTGACAACAAGTGCCGCCTTGGCGCCAACGCGATGCTGGCCGTCAGCATGGCGGTCGCGCGCGCCGCGGCGGAAGAAAGCGGCTTGCCGCTGTACCGCTATTTCGGCGGCTCCGGCGCGATGCAACTGCCGGTGCCGATGATGAACGTGATCAATGGCGGCGCTCACGCCAACAACTCGCTGGACCTGCAGGAGTTGATGATCATCCCGGTGGGCGCGCCGAGCTTCCGCGAAGCGGTGCGCTGGGGTGCCGAAACCTTCCATGCGCTCAAAAAGATCCTGCACGACCAGGGCATCAGCACCGCGGTCGGCGACGAAGGCGGCTTCGCACCCAGCGTGGCCAGCCACGAGGCGGCGATCCAGATGATCCTGGCCGCGATCGACAAGGCCGGCTACACCGCAGGCGAGCAGATTTCAATCGGCCTGGACTGCGCGGCCAGCGAGTTCTACAAGGACGGCCAGTACGTGCTGGAAGGCGAAGGCGGCCTGAAGCTGTCGGCCGAAGCCTGGACCGACATGCTGGCGAGCTGGGTCGACAAGTACCCGATCATCAGCATCGAAGACGGCATGCACGAAGGCGACTGGGATGGGTGGAAGCACCTGACCGAGCGCCTCGGCAGCAAGGTGCAACTGGTCGGCGACGACCTGTTCGTCACCAACACGAAGATATTGAAGGAAGGCATCGACAAGCGCATCGCGAACTCGATCCTGATCAAGATCAACCAGATCGGCACGCTGACCGAGACCTTCGCCGCCATCGAGATGGCCAAGCGCGCCAACTACACCGCCGTGATCAGCCACCGTTCGGGCGAGACGGAAGATTCGACGATCGCCGACATCGCGGTGGGCACCAACGCCGGCCAGATCAAGACCGGCTCGATGAGCCGCAGCGACCGCATCGCGAAGTACAACCAGCTGCTGCGCATCGAGGAAGACCTGGGCGACGTCGCCACCTATCCTGGCCGCAGCGCGTTCTACAACCTGCGCTGACGCGGCACTTCACCTTTTGCACCGCACTGCATCGATCGGCACACCGTGCGCTTCATCCGATTGGCCCTGATCACGCTGCTGGTGCTGGTGCACGCGCAGCTGTGGTTCGGCAACTCGGGGCTGCCACGGGTGCTCGACCTGCAGGCCCAGCTGGATACGCAACGGGCCACCAACGAGGTCGCCAAGCACCGCAACGAACAGCTCGCCGCCGAAGTCAGCGACCTGAAGGGAGGCCTGGAGATGGTCGAGGAAAAAGCCCGCTACGACCTCGGCATGGTCAAGCCCGACGAGATCCTGGTGCAGTGGAGCGTGTCGGCGAAGTAGCCGCACCACGCGCATGAATCCGCAGCCCGAGGCGACGGGCTCGGGCAGAAGGACTCAGTTGATCGACGCCGAACCCGGCGCCTGCTGCGGCGTTGGCGTGAACAGCTCGCCGACATCGACGGCATCGAAGTGGTACTTGATGCCGCAGAAGTCGCAACCGATCTCGACGCGGCCCTGCTCGACGACGATGTCGTCGACCTCGGGCCGGCCGAGGCTGATCAGCATCCGCCCCACCCGCTCGCGCGAGCAGGTGCAAGCGAAGCGCGGGCCGGCTTCGCCGGTCTGCGGCGGAAAGCGTCTCAGGGTCTCTTCCCAGAACAGGCGGCGCAGCAGCGTGTCGGCGTCGAGCGTCAGCAACTCATCTCGCGTCAGCGTCGAGGCCAGCATCGCCAGGCGCTTGTAGTCCTCGTTGCGGCCGATCTCGTCCTCGTCGCGCTGGCCCAGGTTGGCGGCACCCTCCACCGGCACGCGCTGGATCAGCAGGCCGGCGGCGGTCTCGTCGTTGGCAGCCAGGATCAGGCAGGTGTCGAGCTGTTCAGACTGCAGCATGTAGTGCTCGAGCACCTCGCTGATCTTCTGCAGCGGCTCGCGCTGGTCGCCATGCAACGAGACCACGCCCTGGTAAGGCGTCTGGCCGGGGAACTTGGTCTTCGGGTCGAGCGTGATCGCGCAACGGCCCTGGCCGTGCACGTTCAGCATCGCCTCGACCTGCGCGTGGGGCACCACCTCGCCCACCACCTTGGCGGTGACGCGGAAGGCCAGATCGCTCTGCACCTCGACCACCGCCAGCTTGACCGGCCCGTCGCCATAGACCTGCAGCACCAGTGCGCCATCGAACTTGATGCTGGACTGCATCAGCGCGCCGGCCGCCGCCATCTCGCCCAGCAGCACGCGCACCGGCTCGGGGAAGGCATCGTTCGAGGCGGCGCGGCGCTGCAGCACCTCGCGCCAGCTGTCGGTCAGCCGCACCAGCATGCCGCGCACCGGCAGGCCTTCGAAAATGAATTTGTGCAGTTCGCTCATCAGTAGCCGTTCAATCAATGCGAACCAGTTCGGTCCTGAAGCGCTCGGCCTTGGCCACATAGCCGGCGGCGCTGCGCGCCAAGCCTTCGAGTTGCTCGGGCGTCAACGGGCGCACCGCCCTGGCAGGCGCACCGATGATCAGCCAGCCGTCCTCGAACTGCTTGCCTTCGGTGACCACCGCGCCCGCGCCGACCAGACACGACTTGCCGATGCGCGCGCCGTTCAGCACGATGGCCTGAATGCCGATCAGCGAACCGTCACCGACGGTGCAGCCATGCAGCATCGCCTGGTGGCCGACGGTCACATCATCACCCAGCGTCAACGGCTGCCCCGCATCGGAATGCAGCACCGCACCGTCCTGGATGTTGGTGCGCGTGCCGATCTGCAGACGGGTGTTGTCGCCCCGCAGCACCGCGCCGAACCAAACGCTGGCGCCCTCGGCCAGCGCCACATCGCCGATGACCTGTGCGCTGTCGGCGACCCAGGCACTGGCGGCGATCGATGGATGCACATCGCCCAAACGGTAAACAGCCACGGATGCACTCCTCTGCGGTGAAGCACACAATTCTAAGGATGACCCCTCTTCTCGATGAACCTGCCCACGCCCTGTGCTTGCGATCTCGTGCGCTGGTCTGGTGGGCCGAGTGTGACCCGGCCACCAAGGCCCAGGGCACGCGTGCGCTGTGGGCGGATCGCGATGTGCATCCGCTGGGCCCGACGCAGCGGGTCGACTTGACGCCAGTGATTGCGTCATCGCCCGGTCGTCCCGTGCGACCCGCGCTGGTGCCGCCGAAGGACGTGCCGTCGCGCACGCCGTTCACCGTCGAAGGCCGCGCCGCACTGCTGCATGCGATTGCACACATCGAGTTCAATGCGATCAACCTGGCGCTGGATGCCGTCTGGCGCTTCGACGGCATGCCGCCCTCGTTTTATCGGGATTGGTTGAGCGTCGCCAGCGAGGAGGCTCATCACTTCAGCCTGCTGCGCGAGCACCTGCAAAGCCTGGGCTTCGACTACGGTGACTTCGACGCGCATGACGGGCTGTGGCTGATGACCCAGCGCACCTCGACCGACGTGGTCGCGCGGATGGCACTGGTGCCGCGCACGCTGGAAGCACGGGGGCTTGATGCCACGCCGCCGCTGCAGGCGAAGTTCGAGCGCGCCGGTGACCAACGTGCGGTGGTGATCCTGGGCGTGATCCTGCGCGACGAGATCGGCCATGTCGCCATCGGCAACCACTGGTACCGGTGGCTGTGCGAACAGCAAGGACTCGACCCGGTGGCCCACTACGCCGTGCTCGCGCAGCAGCACCAGGCGCCGCGGCTGCGTGCACCGTTCAACTTCGAGGCGCGCCGTGCGGCCGGATTCACCGACGAGGAAATGGCTGCGCTGGGGTGACACGGGTCACGCCCATGGCACTCGCTGACGGTTTGACGTTCAGCAGCATCACGGCCGGTCGAGAGACCGGCCGTTTTTCAGGGTGGCGGCGAAACCGCAGCAGCAGCAGCAGCAGCAGCAGCAGCAGCAGCAGCAGCCACCGTAATGGGGTCGCCTGAAGGTAACACCCGCACCTCGCGCTGCGGATAGGGAATCTGCACACCCTGTTCGTCGAACACCGCCAGCAACGCCAGGTTCACGTCCGAGCGCACATTGCCGTGCCCGTTCTCGGGGTCGAGGATCCAGAAATTGATCGACAGGTCCATCCCGTCGGCCCCGAAGCTCAGCAGCTGCGCGCTGGGTGGCGGGTCGGACAGCACCCGCGGCACCTGGGCAACTGCCGCCTGGATCAAGGGCTGCAAGGCCCGCACATCGGTGCCGTAGGCGACCTGCACCGTGCTCGTCAGCAGCACGCGTGGGTCGGCCAGTGACGAGTTCTCGACGCGCTGGGTGATCAGCATCTCGTTGGGCACGATCGCTTCACGGCCATTCAGCGCGCGGATCACGGTGTAGCGGGTGCGGATGTCGGTGATGCGGCCATCGAAGTTGTCGACCTTGACCATGTCGCCGATGCGCAGTGAGCGCTCGGCCAGGATCACGAAGCCGCTGACGTAATTGGCCGCGATCCTCTGCAGACCGAAGCCGACGCCGACACCGATCGCGCCGCCCACCACGCTGAGCGCCGTGAGGTCGATGCCCACCGCACTCAGCGCAAACAGCAGCCCGATGGAGAGCAGCAGCACGCGCACCAGATTGGCAGCGATCATCCGGATCGACAGGTCGCTGCTGCTGCCGGGGCCGCGCAGCAGGCGTTTCTCGATCGCGGCGGCGACCCACAGCGCCAGCACCATGACCAGACCGGCCGTGACACTGCCCTCGACCACATTGCGCAGCGAGACCTCGTGGGCGCCCATGGTCCAGCGCACCTCGTCCATCGCATCGAGCAGCCACGGCAGCACACCGGTGACCCACAGCACGACTGCCAGCCAGGCGATCCAGGAGATGCTGCGCTCGATGATGCGCATCCAGCGTGAATCCGGGTAGGTCACCGACAGCACGCGCACCGTCAGCCGGATCAGCAGCAGCGAGATCAGGATCGGCACCGCCAGCTTGAACACCGCGGCCTTGAGGAAGTTCGCCAGCAACAGCTTCGCACCGAACGCCAGCAGCAACGCCAGCAACGGGAACAGCACGCCATCGACCCCGCGACGGCCGAACCAGATCGGCGCGTCGACCGGCGGCGTGCCGCGCAGCAGCCGCACGATCAGCCACGCCAGCCCCAGGCACAGCGCCAGCACGCCGAGCTCCGTCAGCGCGGTCGGTTGCAGCAGGCCGGCGATCAGGTCCTGCAGTTCGGTGTTGTCCAGGGTACGGGTCACGCGTGGGGCTCCGGCAGTTCATCGATGCTGGCCAGCACCCGCCGGACGCTCTGGAGTCGAGCAAGGTGTTGTGCATCGCGCGCCCAGGCGAGCCGCCTCAGAGGGCGGCGCGCCATGGCGCGGGCGCGGCAGTCGGGATGACTGAAGAAGGCGGTGGACATGCTGGTTCGAGAGATAAAGCCGCGGGCGCATCGGTTAACGTGTCGCTGATGAGCGCAGTACCGATCCCCAACTTGTCCGAAGACCTCACGCAGTTGATCAACCAGATTAGCACGATCATCCTCGGCAAACGATCGCAGATTCGTGACTGCGTGGCCTGTTTGCTGGCCGGTGGTCACCTGTTGATCGAAGACGTGCCCGGCGTCGGCAAGACGACGCTGGCACATGCACTTTCGGTGTCGCTGGGGCTGCGCTTTTCGCGCGTGCAGTTCACTGCCGACCTGATGCCCACCGACCTGATCGGCGTCAGCGTCTACGAGCGATCGAAAGAGGCGTTCGTGTTCCACCCGGGCCCGGTGTTCGCCCAGGTGCTGCTGGCCGACGAGATCAACCGAGCCGGGCCGCGCACGCAAAGCGCGCTGCTCGAAGCCATGGAAGAGCAGCAGGTCAGCGTCGAGGGCGAAACCCGCGCCCTGCCCCGGCCGTTCTTCGTCATCGCCACGCAGAACCCGAGCGATCAGCTGGGCACCTATGCACTGCCGGAGTCACAGCTCGACCGCTTCCTGATGTGCATCACGCTGGGCTATCCCGACCGCGCCAGCGAACGCGAGTTGCTGGCAGGTCTTGACCGACGCGACGCCGTGCAGCAGCTGCGCGCGGTGATGACGCCCGAGCGGCTGATCGATGCGCAGCGTGCGGTGCTGGCAGTGCATGCTTCACCGGCGCTGCTCGACTACCTGCAAGCGCTGATTGCCGCGACCCGTTCCGGCGCCTGGTTCGTCGAGGGCCTGAGCCCGCGCGCTGGCATCGCGGTGCTGCGCGCGGCGAAGGCGCATGCGCTGCTCGATCGCCGCAGCCATGTGGCACCCGACGACATCCAGGCGATCCTGGTGCAGACCGCTGCGCACCGTCTGGTGCCGGTGGCCAGCGCCGGTCGCGGCCGTGCCGAACAGGTGCGCGCGATGATCGAAGCGACCGCGCTGCCGTGAACCCGGTGGCGACGGCCCGCGGCCCACTGCGTCGTCGGATCGATGCCTGGTGGCAGGCCCGCTCGCCGCGCACCGACAGCCTGCTGCTGACGCAGCGCAATGTCTACATCCTGCCCACGCGCGGCGGCCTGCTGTTCTGCTTCACGCTGGGTGTGCTGCTGATCGCCTCGATCAATTACCAGCTGAACCTGGGCTATGTGCTGACCTTCTTGCTCACAGGCAGCGGCGTGGTGTCGATGCACATGACCCACAACACGCTGCGCGGCCTGACGCTGCATCTGCGCCCGCTCGCCCCGGCCTTCGCCGGCGACACCGCGCTGCTCGAGGTCGTGTTGTCCAACCCGAAGGGCACGCGCTACGGCGTCGGCATGGGACTGCGCCTGGACGACAGAGAAGCGAAGTCGCTGAGCTACACCGATGTGCCGGCGGGTGGGCAGGCCGTGCTGCACCTGGGCTTCGTGCCAGCGATGCGCGGGCAGCACACCCTGCCCACGGTGACCGCTGAGACGCGATTTCCACTCGGACTTTTTCGCGCCTGGGCCGTGTGGCGACCGGCCACGCCGCTGCTGGTCTATCCCCAACCCGAACGCCCCGCGAGCCCCTTGCCGCCCGCGCGCAGCATGTCGGACGGATCACTGCGCTCGCGTACCAGCAGCAGCGGCGAGTTCGAAGGCATCCGCGTGTACCGGCGCGGCGACCCGCTGAAAAGCGTCGCCTGGAAACGATCGGCACAGGCGATGGCCAGCAGCGGCGAACTGGTCAGCCGCGACAGCAGCACGCAAAGCCAGCAACAGCTGTGGCTGGACTGGCAGTTGGGCGGCAGCGGCGATACCGAAGCGCGGGTGTCGCGCCTGACGGCCTGGGTCCTCGAAGCCGATCGCCGCGACGCCGCCTGGGGCCTGAGCCTGCCCGGCCGCGAGATCGAGATCGGCCAGGGCGATGCGCATCGACAACAGGGCCTGCAGGCGCTGGCACTGTGGAACGCCTGAACGCAGCCGCATGAACAACCCCCTCTCGATCGAGTCGCCGCCCTGGCGCCGCCGCATCGGCTGGCCAGGGTGGCAGCACCTGCCGCGCGAGGCGCGCGACACGCTGTTTCTGCTGATGGTGATCGGTTGGACCTCGCTACCGCATCTGACGCACCTGCCCGCCTGGTGCGCGGCACTCACCGCCGGCGTGCTGCTGTGGCGCGCGCGGCTGGCGCTGGCCGGTGCGGCGCTGCCAGGGCGCTCGGTGCTGGTGGTGGTGCTGGGGGTCGCTGCCGGGCTCACGTACTGGTCGTTCGGCTCCCTGCTGGGCAAGGAGCCCGGCGTGACGATGGCCGTCGCGCTGATGGCATTGAAGACGCTGGAATTGCGCGCCCGCCGCGATGCCTTCGTGGTGTTCTTCCTCGGCTTCTTCCTGATCCTGACGCACTTTCTGTATTCGCAGAGTCTGGGCGTCGCCGCAATGATGCTGCTGTCGATCTGGGGGCTGCTGACCGCGCTGGTGCTGGCCCACATGCCGGCCGGTACGCCTTCCCTGCGCACCGCTGCGGGCCTCGCCGGCAAGACGGCAGCGCTGGGTGCGCCGCTGATGGTGCTGCTGTTCGTGCTGTTCCCGCGTATCGGGCCGCTGTGGGGCGTGCCGCAGGACGGGTTCTCGGGCACCGGGCTGTCCAACGTGATGAGCATGGGCACGGTCGCCTCGCTGGCGCAGGACGACAGCGTGGCGTTGCGCATCCGCTTCGATGGCACGCCACCGCCGCTGCAGGACATCTACTTCCGCGGACCGGTGCTCGGGCATTTCGACGGGCGCGACTGGACGCCGCAGAAGCCGGGCTTTCCGCAGGCGCTGACGCCGCGCGCCGAGCTGCAGGTGCAGGGCCCACCGATCCGCTACGAGATGACGCTGGAGCCGACGCGGCTGACGGTGATGCCAATGCTCGAGGTCAGCCCGCAAGCGCCACAGCTCGAAGGCCTGCGCTTCACGCAGACCGACGACCTGCAGTGGGTGTCGGATCGCGCGCTGTACGAGCGGCTGCGTTTTCGGGGTGTGGCTTACCCCCGGTTCCAGCACGGACCGATCAAGCCGATGATCGGCCTGCAGGACTACATCGATCTGCCTCCGGGCTACAACCCGCGCACGCTGGCCTGGGCCGCGGCGATGCGCAAGGATCCCCGCTATGCAGAAGCCGATGCGGCCACGCTCGCCGCTGCGCTGATGGACCACATCCGCCACGGCGGCTATGGCTACACGTTGACGCCAGGCTTGTACGGCGAGAACGACCCGCGCAGTGCCATCGACGAGTTCTGGCTCGATCGCAAGCTGGGTTTCTGCGAACACTATGCTGCCGCGTTCGTGGTGGTGATGCGCGCGCTCGACGTGCCGGCGCGGGTGGTCACCGGCTACCAGGGGCTGGACCCGACACCGGTGGATGGCTACCGCATCGTGCGCCAAAGCTACGCCCACGCTTGGGCCGAGTACTGGCAACCCGGCATCGGCTGGGTGCGCGCCGATCCGACGGCTGCTGTCGCACCCGATCGCGTGCTGCGCAGCCGCCCGCTGGTCAACAAGCCGGGACTGGTCGCCGGTGCCTTGAACAACTTCAACCCGCAGTTGCTGGCCAACTTGCGCAACGGCTGGGAAGCGCTGAACAACCGCTGGAACCAGTGGGTGCTGAGCTACTCGCGCGGATCGCAGTTCGACCTGCTGCGGCAGCTGGGCTTCGATGCACCGAGCTGGGAAGACCTGGCCGTGCTGCTGGCCGGCGCGTTCGGTGCGTTGTCCTTGGCGGCGGTGGCCTGGGCGTGGTGGGACCGCCATCACATCGACCCACCTGATTAGCGACCAACCTCAGCCGCACGAATGAACTGAGCTGGGGCGGGAGTTGAAAGGCAGGCGGCGCGCAGCAGGCGGGCCAGGATGGAG
>JAYVEB010000074.1:0-5430 GCA_043749095.1 Burkholderiales bacterium
AAAGACGCGCTGACCAGCCATCACATCGAAATCATTCCCCGCTTCCAACCGGCCAGGATAGTTGTCGCCGGGCGGTCAAGATAGTTGACGCCGGCCACCGCAGGCGTGAACGCCAACGCCACATGCGCCACGCTGGTGAGCGCCTGCCGGTCACGTGCGGGATCGATGCGGCCGAGCAGCAGCAGCGGCGCCAGCGCCAACGCGGTGACACGCTGCAAGCCAGGCCGCACGCCCAGCTGCTGCGCCGCGGCGTTGCACAGCAGCACCTCGCGGGAACCCATCAACGCGGCAGGCTGCTCGCGCTGATCAGGCGGCAGCACGGCCAGCCACGATTCGAACGACAGGCGCGGCAGGTGCAGCGCGATCCACAGCATGAGCAACGCCTGGCTGCGATCAGACGAGGCTGATAAAGGTGGCGGCTGGCAACGGCACGGCTTCGACGCGGCTCGAGCGGGCCGGGCTGCCGGTGGGATGGGATTCGCGGCCTTGCGGCTCAATGGCCTGAGGGGCTGGCAGCAGCGTGTCTTGTTGACGCCGCCAGGCCTGCTCGCGCAAGGCCTCCGACAGCACCGGCGGCAAGGTCAGCGTGAGGGGCGATGCCAGTGGTGGCCCGCGCCGCTTCAGCAGATGCACTTGCAGCCTGTCGGCACCACCTGCACGCAACGCCAGCCGCAGCGGCGCGGCCGTGGGGCGCTGCTGCGCCGCCCACTCCCGCAGCACGAAGGCCGGTCCGTCGTGCGCTTGTGCAGCGAGTTGCAATCGGCGCAACCGGTCGGCGCGCAAACGGGGCGGCAGCCAGGCCAGCGTCGCACCGACGTGGCCGCTCTTCAAGACCTGCTCGAAGGCCCACAGGGTGTCGGAACCGGGGATGACGCGGGCGCGGGTGTGCACGACCAGCAACTGCGCCACACCGACACCCAGTTGCGTGAGCGCCTGGGCTGACAGCTTGGCGGGAGGATCGAACAGCATCACCAAGCGACCTTGCCGCTGCATGGCGGTCAGGCAGGGGCCCAGCAGGCGGATCTCGCCGACGCCGGGATGCGGCAGCAGCACTTCGGTCAGCACGCGCCGGGGCCAACCGCCGCCAGGCAGTTGCGCATCCAGTGCCGCAAAGCCCGTGGGCAAGGCACGATCGACTGCACCTTCCATCTGGTCGCCGCGCCACAGCACCGGACGCAGACGCTCAGGAATGGCGTCGAAGGCAGAAGACGTGCAGACAGCAAGAGGAAGAGGCGCAGACATGGTGCCTCAATATACTGTTTTTTTATACAGTACACCTGAGCCATGAGCCAAGCCGTGAGCTGCGCACCCCTATCCCAGAAACAAGAACCCCTCCCGACCGTGACGGTGGGAGGGGTCGGGTGGCTGACGCCACAGATTCGGAGCTCCGGAGGGTGAGAGTCCTTTGCTCCTGGGCGCAGTGACTGCGCCGCGAGGTTGGTCTGCTTGGCACGCACATTCACAGTACGCCGGGTGCGTGGGAAGCGCAAGCGCTGTTTCAGATTCTCACGTTGCCGAGCGTTGAGCCCGCATGATCTGATCGAACACACTGGCCACCTTGTCTTCCACCGCAGCGTCCATGGTGATCGTGCGACCCCATTCACGCGGGGTTTCACCGGGCCACTTGTTCGTGGCGTCCAGCCCCATCTTGCCGCCGAGACCACTCACAGGCGAGGCGAAGTCGAGGTAGTCGATCGGCGTGTTCTCGACCAATGTGACATCGCGCACAGGATCCATGCGGGTGGTGATCGCCCAGATCACGTCCTGCCAGTTGCGGATGTCGACGTCGTCATCGGTGACCACGATGAACTTGGTGTACGTGAACTGCCGCAGGAAGCTCCACAGACCGAACATCAGCCGTTTGGCGTGGCCGGGGTAGGCCTTCTTGATGCTGATGATCGCCATCCGGTAGCTGCAGCCTTCGGGCGGCAGGTAGAAATCGGTGATCTCCGGAAACTGCTTCTGCAGGATGGGCACGAACACCTCGTTCAGCGCCGCGCCCAGGATCGCCGGCTCGTCGGGCGGCTTGCCGGTGTAGGTGGAGTGGTAGACAGGATCGCGCCGGTGCGTCAAGCGGCTGACCTCGAACACCGGGAACCAGTCCTGCTCGTTGTAATAGCCGGTGTGGTCACCGAACGGGCCTTCCAGCGCATGCAGATAGCCGCCGACCTCCTTCAGCGGCACGCCGTGTTCGCTGTGGCCGGTGTAGCCGGGCACGGCAACAGGGATGTGCCCCTCGAGCACGATCTCGGCACTGGCCGGCACCTGCAACATCACGCCCGCATCGCCGACGCCCGAGTCGACCACCTCGGTGCGGCTGCCGCGCAGCAGGCCGGCGAACTGGTATTCGCCGAGCGTGTCGGGCACCGGCGTCACCGCGCCGAGGATGGTCGCGGGGTCGGCGCCCAAGGCCACAGCGATCGGGAACGGCTGGCCGAGGTTCGCGCGGGCGAAGTCGCGGAAATCGAGCGCCCCGCCACGATGCGCCAGCCAGCGCATGATGACCTGGTGGCGGGCGATCACCTGCTGGCGGTAGATACCCAGGTTCTGCCGGCGGCGCGGATTCGGCCCGCCCTGCGGCCCGCGCGTAACGACCAAGCCCCAGGTGATCAGCGGCCCCACATCGCCCGGCCAGCAGGTCTGCACCGGCAGCAGGCCCAGTAGATCGATGTCTGCGCCTTCGATGACGACCTGCTGACAGGCCGCCTGGCGCACCGTCGCCGGCTTCATGTCCCACAACGATTTGACCAGGTGCAGCAGCCGACCAGTGTCTTTATAGCCCTTCGGTGGCTCGGGTTCCTTCAGGCTGGCGAGCACGCGCCCGATGTCGCGCAGCTCGCCGACGTCGACCGCGCCCATGCCCATCGCGACTCGCTTTGTCGTTCCGAACAGATTTGTCAAGGCGGGAATTTTGTAACGCCCCCCCGAATCGAGGGGGTGCTCAAACCACAGCGCCGGGCCACCGGCGCGCAGCACCCGATCGCTGAGTGCCGTCATCTCAAGCCGCGTCGACAGGGGCTCAGCGACGCGTCGGAGTTCACCAGCAGCTTCCAGACCGGCACAAAACTCTCGGAGGTCGCGGTATTTCATATTTATTTGTAGTTAAAGAAGCGCCTCTAATGGTTGACTGGTTATGTTTTTGCTTTCTAGAATTCCGCTCGCTGGCGCTTAATGAGTGGTTACCCTAGTCTGCGCCACAGTTCGTCACAGAGGTATCGAGCAAATTTGTGTCGGGCTGCGCTCATCATGAAGACCGGCCTGAACCGCCAGCGCGACCGATTATGTTCGGCGCGCCGCGAGAACCTACCCGAGAGGCTTGAGCCTGGATCGGGCTGAGAGGTAAGAGAGTCATGTCCATCGTTCAGAAGTTTTCTTCGACAGTGCAGCAATGGGTCCTCGCTTCGGCGCGCTCCGCCGCCGTATTCCTGCAAGACGTGGGACACGGCCTGCTGGAAGTCAGCCACAACACGCTGGCCCTGCTGGGCCTGATTGCCGTGGCGCTGGTGGTGTTTGTGGCCGGCCACTCCGAACTGCGGCACTCCGTCGAATTGCAGGCCCTGGGCTGGCTGCAGGCGCGCCAGGTGGCCCGCACCGATCCGGTCGAACAGCTGGCGAGCGACCTGAAAGAGCCCGACGCCATCGCGCGCGCCACCGCCACAGACCCGAAGGAGCTGACGCGCCAACAGGCGGCCGTCGCGCAATGGCTGGCACGCCGCTACAAGGTGGCGCCCGAGCCAGTCAGCCGACTGGTCACCGAGGCCTGGCAGGTCGGCGCCCGCGTCGGCCTGGAGCCGACATTGATCCTGGCGATCATGGCCGTCGAGTCCAGTTTCAACCCATTTGCCCAGAGCGCCGTCGGCGCACAAGGGCTGATGCAGGTGATGACCCGCGTGCACGACGACAAGTACGAGGCCTTCGGTGGAAACTTCGCGGCCTTCGATCCGGTCACCAATCTGCGCGTCGGCGTGCAGGTGCTCAAGGAATGCATCGCTCGCGCGGGCAGCGTCGAGGCCGGCCTGCGCTCCTATGTGGGCGCGGCGAATTTGACCGACGACGGCAGCTATGCCTCCAAGGTGCTGAGCGAGCAATCGCATCTGCTGGCGGTGGCTGGCGGCAAGCTGGTGGCGGTCAACGCACCGAACGTGATCACGTCGGCACCTCACGCGGCTGCGGAAGCTGACGTCCCGACACCGCCGGCCAGCGATGCACCTGAGCGGAAAGTCGACGAGCATCTGGCCTCATTGCGCTGATCCCGCGAAAATACGGCTTTCAGCGCGGGGCGGGCATGGCCCGTCAACGCACCACATGTCGCTGGCCGTGCGATATTCCACTGGTTTATGGCCCTGAATTCCCGTTGCAGAGGACCGTTCCATGTTCGACCGCAGTCAGTCCACCCTCGCCCATGTCGATCCTGAAATTTGGCGGGTCGTGCAGCGCGAGAACCAGCGCCAGGAAGCTCACATCGAGCTGATCGCCTCCGAGAACTACACCTCCCCGGCGGTGATGCAGGCGCAGGGCAGCCAGCTGACCAACAAGTACGCCGAGGGCTACCCCGGCAAGCGCTATTACGGCGGCTGCGAGTTCGTCGACATCGCCGAACAGCTCGCCATCGACAGGCTGAAGGAACTGTTCGGCGCGGGTTACGCCAACGTGCAGCCCAATTCGGGCTCGCAGGCCAACCAGGCGGTGTTCTTCGCGCTGCTGCAGCCGGGCGACACCATCATGGGCATGAGCCTGGCCGAAGGCGGCCACCTGACGCACGGCATGCCGCTGAACATGAGCGGCAAGTGGTTCAAGGTCGTCAGCTACGGCCTGAATGCCCAGGAAGAGATCGATTACGACGCGATGGAGCGTCTGGCGCACGAGCACAAGCCCAAGCTGATCATCGCCGGCGCGTCGGCCTACGCACTGCGCATCGACTTCGAGCGCTTCGCCCGGGTGGCGAAGGCCATTGGCGCGCATTTCATGGTCGACATGGCGCACTACGCCGGGTTGATTGCCGCGGGCGTCTACCCGAACCCGCTTCCGCACGCCGACGTGGTGACGTCAACCACCCACAAGAGCCTGCGCGGCCCGCGCGGTGGCATCGTGCTGACGAACCACGAGGACATCGCCAAGAAGATCAACAGCGCGGTCTTCCCCGGCCTGCAAGGCGGCCCGCTGATGCACGTGATCGCCGGCAAGGCGGTGGCTTTCAAGGAAGCGCTGTCGCCGGAATTCAAGGTCTACCAGCAACAGGTCGTGACCAACGCGAAGGTGCTGGCCGAGACATTGATCTCGCGCGGCCTGCGCATCGTCAGCGGCCGCACCGAGAGCCACGTCATGCTGGTCGATCTGCGGCCGAAGAACCTCACCGGCAAGGAAGCCGAAGCCTTCCTCGGCGCAGCTCACATGACCTGCAACAAGAACGGCATCCCGAACGACCCGCAG
>JAYVEB010000075.1:0-5420 GCA_043749095.1 Burkholderiales bacterium
CCTTCGTCGACGCCCACCGCCTGGTGGCGCTGTTCTTCGGCGCGATGGGTATCAACGAGCACGCGACGGTCAAGGTTCGTACCGTCTGATCGTGCGGCCGGGCGCTGCGCCCGAATCGACCGTCTTTCCTGATTGAAACCTGCGGCTTCGCCCGCATAACTGCTCCATGGACAACGCCAACGGCCCTCCCAGTTTTCACGGCACCACCATCGTCAGCGTGAGGCGCGGCCCCGTGGTGGCGCTCGGCGGTGATGGGCAGGTGACGCTGGGCCACATCGTCATCAAGTCATCCGCGCGCAAGGTGCGCAAGCTGTACCGCGAGCAGGTGCTGGCCGGTTTCGCTGGCGCCACAGCCGACGCCTTCACGCTGTTCGAGCGCTTCGAATCCAAGCTCGAAAAGCACCAGGGGCACTTGGTGCGCGCGGCCATCGAGCTGACCCGCGACTGGCGCACCGACCGCGTGCTGCGCCGCCTGGAAGCGATGCTGGCAGTGGCCGACGCGACCGCTTCGCTGATCATCACCGGCAACGGCGATGTGCTCGAACCTGAGCACGGCATCGTCGCGATCGGCTCTGGTGGTGCCTATGCGCAGGCCGCCGCCCGCGCGCTGATCGCACACACCGAGCTGTCGCCCCATGACGTGGTGAAGAGGTCGCTGGAAATTGCCGGCGACATCTGCATCTACACCAACCAGTCGCACACGATCGAGACCCTGGGATGAGCATGCCGATGAGCAGCAACATGACGCCGCAGGAGATCGTCTCCGAGCTTGATCGCCACATCGTCGGCCAGCACGACGCCAAACGCGCGGTGGCCATTGCCTTGCGCAACCGCTGGCGTCGCCAGCAGGTCGATGAGCCGTTGCGCAGCGAGATCACGCCGAAGAACATCCTGATGATCGGCCCGACCGGCGTGGGCAAGACCGAGATCGCGCGGCGCCTCGCGCGGCTGGCTGACGCGCCGTTCATCAAGGTCGAGGCGACCAAGTTCACCGAGGTCGGTTACGTCGGCAAGGATGTCGATTCGATCATCCGCGACCTCGTCGAAACGGCGATCAAGCAGCAGCGCGAATCCGCGATGCGCCGCCAGCGCTCGCGCGCCGAGGACGCCGCCGAAGACCGCATCCTCGACATCCTGGTGCCTGCAGCCCCGTCGTCGTCAGCGCCACGCGGCGATCCTGCGGCAGCGGCGGCGCCCGCCGACAACACCGCCCGCCAGGTGATGCGCAAGCGGCTGCGCGAAGGCGCGCTGGACGACAAGGACATCGAGATCGACCTTGCCGAGCCCAAGCCTCAACTTCGAATCATGGGCCCGGCCGGCATGGGAGACATGGCTGACCAGCTGCAGGGCCTGTTCGCCAGTGCGAGTGGCCCCAGGCGCAAGTTGCGCAAGTTGAAGATCGGCGAGGCGCGGCTGCTGTTGGTCGAGGACGAGGCGGCCAAGCTGGTCAACGAGGAAGACATCAAGACAGCCGCGCTGCTGCAGACCGAGCAAAACGGCATCGTCTTCATCGACGAGATCGACAAGGTCGCCTCACGCAACGAGACCAGCGGCACCGACGTGTCCCGACAAGGCGTGCAGCGCGACCTGCTGCCACTGGTCGAAGGCACCGCGGTCAGCACCAAGTACGGCATCGTCAAGACCGATCACATCCTGTTCATCGCCTCGGGTGCGTTCCACCTGGCCAAGCCCAGCGACCTGATTCCCGAGTTGCAAGGCCGCTTCCCGATCCGCGTCGAGCTGGGCTCGCTCAGCGTCGACGATTTCGAGGCGATCCTCACGCAGACACACGCCAGCCTGGTCAAGCAGTATCAGGCGCTCCTTGCGACCGAAGGCGTCACCTTGCAGATCACGCCGGAGGGCATCCGCCGGCTGGCGCAGATTGCCTATGACGTCAACGAACGTACCGAGAACATCGGCGCGCGGCGTCTGGCCACCGTGATGGAGCGGCTGCTCGACGAGGTCAGCTTCGATGCGCCCAATCGCAACGGCCAGACCATCACACTCGGTGCGGCCGAGGTCGATGCCAAATTGGCTGAACTGGCCCAGAACGAAGACCTGTCGCGCTACATCCTGTAGCGCGAGGCGACTTGGCTGCCTGCCCGTTGAGGGCAGGCGCCTGCAGCCTCAGTTCCTGACTGGCTTGCCGGTGCTGAGCATCCCCATGATCCGTTCCTGGGTCTTCGGATGCTCAAGCAGCCCGCAGAAATGCTGGCGCTCCAGCGCCATCAGGTAGTCCTCGCTGACCAGCGAGCCGGCATCGACATCGCCGCCGCACAGCACCAGGGCGATCAGCGACGCGATGTGGAAATCGTGCGCGCTGATGAAGCCGCCGTCGCGCATGTTGACCAGCTGCGCCTGGATGGTCGCGGCGCCGTCGCGCCCGGCCACCGGGAACAGCCGCTTCGCCGGCGGCCGATAGCCGCTGTCGAACAAGGCTTTGGCCTGGGTGAGTGCGACGAACAGCAGCTCGTCCTTGTGCGGCACGATCACATCGCTCCACAGCAGGTAGCCGAGCTGGCGGCTGTCGATCGCACTGGTGCCGACCTTGGCCATAGCCGCCGTCGTGAAGCCGTCCTTCAGGAAGGTCAGTAGGTCGGCATTGGCGTTGCCCGCAGCGGCCATCTCGGCCGCACGGCGTGCAATGTAGGTCAGGCCGCCGGCGCCCGGCAGCAGGCCGACACCGACCTCGACCAGCCCGATGTAGCTCTCCATCGCCGCGACGCGCTTCGCGCAATGCACGGCCAGCTCGCAGCCGCCGCCGAGCGCCAGGCCGCGGATCGCCGCAACCACCGGCACCGTCGCATAGCGCGCGCGCAGCATCGCGTCCTGCAGTTTCTTTTCTTCGGGCGCGATGCCCTTCGCTCCGCTCTTCATGAACACCGGCATCAGCGCTTCGAGGTTGGCGCCGGCCGAGAACACATCGTCGGGCGACCAGATCACCAGGCCCTTGTAGCCTTCCTCGGCCAGGCCGACGGCCTTCACCAGCCCTTCTGTGACGGCCGGGCTGATCAGGTGCAGCTTGGAGGTGATGCTCGCGATCAGCACCTCGCCGTCCAGCGTCCACACCCGCAGCTCGTCGGTCTTGAAAAGCTCGGTGCCCGATTCCAGCGCCGACGGGGCGCCTGAGCCGAACACGGCCTCACGGAAGTGCTGGCGCTCGTACACCGGCAGGGTGCTCGGCGCGACCCAGCGCATGTGTGCCGCGCTCCACGACCCCATCGAATGGTGCACGCCACCGTGGGTCGGTACCGGGCCTTCGAGCACCCACGTCGGCAAGGGGGCTGCACACAGTGCCTTGCCGGCGGCGATATCTTCCTGGATCCATTGCGTTACCTGGGTCCAGCCGGCCGCCTGCCACAGCTCGAACGGGCCCTGGGTGAATCCGAAACCCCAGCGCATCGCGAAGTCGATGTCGCGCGCGCTGTCGGCCACGTCGGCCAGGTGCACCGCGCTGTAGTGGAAGCTGTCACGCAGCACCGCCCACAGAAACTGCGCCTGCGGGTGGCTCGATTCGCGCAACAGGCGAAGCCGCTCTGCGGGCGGCTTCTTCAGGATGCGCGCGACCCCCTCGTCGGCCACGCCGCCGCCGGGCACATAGGCACCGGTGGCGGTGTCGAACCGAAGAATGTCCTTGCCGACCTTCTTGTAGAAGCCGGCACCGGTCTTCTGCCCGAGCGTGCCCTGGGCCATCAGCGCGGCGAGCACCGGCGGCGTCGCGTAGCTGCCGTAGAAAGGGTCGTTGGATCGGTCAGGCCCGAGGTTGTCCTGCAGGGTCTTGATGACATGGGCCAGCGTGTCCAGGCCGACCACGTCGGCGGTGCGGAAGGTGCCGCTGCTGGCGCGGCCGAGCTTCTTGCCGGTCAAGTCGTCGACCACGTCGTAGCTCAGGCCGAACAGCTCGGCTTCTTTCATCACCGCCAGCATGCCGGCGACGCCGACGCGGTTGGCGATGAAATTCGGCGTGTCCTTGGCACGCACCACGCCCTTGCCGAGCGCAGTGGTCACGAAGGCTTCTAGCTGGTCGAGGATGTCGGGCAGCGTGGTGGGCGCCGGAATCAACTCGACCAGCGCCATGTAGCGCGGCGGGTTGAAGAAATGGATGCCGCAAAAGCGCGGCTGGATCGCCTCGGGCAGCACCGCGCCGAGTTGGGTGATGCTCAGCCCCGAGGTGTTGCTGGCAACGATCGCGTTGGGTGCCACGAACGGGGCGATCTTGGTGTACAGGTCGAGCTTCCAGTCCATGCGCTCGGCGATCGCCTCGATGATCAGGTCGCAGTCGCGCAGCTGTTCGAGGTCCTCCTCGTAGTTGGCCTGGACGATCAGCACCGCATCGTCGTTGATGCCCAGCGGCGCCGGCTTCAGCCTCTTCAGGCCCTCGACGGCCTTGGCGACGATGCCGTTCTTCGCACCGTCTTTGGCCGGCAGGTCGAACAGCACCACCGGCACCCGCACGTTGGCAAGGTGGGCGGCGATCTGGGCGCCCATGACGCCGGCACCCAGCACGGCGACCTTGCGGACGGTAAATCGTTTCATGGCGACTCCGAGAGGTTGAGACTCGATTCAAGCGCTGAGAAAATGCTGCGCCGGGCAGGCGGCGCCCACTCTTCAGAACAACGGTCAGAACAGCGATTCATCCATCGCCATCAGCGGCTTCACACCCGCGCGGGCGCTGCGGATCAGTGCCGCCGTCTCGGGCAGCAGGTAGGCGAAATAGAAGCGCGCGGTGGCCAGCTTGGCCTTGTAGAACGGATCGTCGCCGGCCTGGTGATCGAGTGCCACCCGCGCCATCCGCGTCCAGAAGTAGGCGAACACCAGGTGCCCGGCCACGCGCAGGTAGTCGACCGCTGCCGCACCCACTTCGTCGGGGTTGCCAAAGGCCTTCAGGCCCAGCTCGGTGCTCAGCTTGGTGACCTTCTCGCCCAGGTCGGCCAGTGGATTGATGAACTCCAGCATCGCCGGGTCGCTACCTTCCTCATGGATCAACTTCTGTACCAGCTCGACGAGCTTCTTCAGCTTCTTGCCCTTGTCCAGCAGCACCTTGCGCCCGAGCAGGTCGAGCGACTGGATCGTGTTGGTGCCCTCGTAGATCATGTTGATGCGCGCATCGCGAACGAACTGCTCCATGCCCCATTCGCGCACATAGCCGTGGCCGCCGAAGACCTGCAAGCAGTGCGAGGTGGCGATCCAGGCGTTGTCGGTCAGGAAGGCCTTGACGATCGGCGTCAGCAGCGCCACCAGGTCGGCGGCATCCTCCTTGACCGCCTCGTCGGTCGAAGACAACTCCTGGTCGATCAACAGTGCGGTGAAGACCGCCAGTGCACGGCCGCCTTCGGCATAGGCGCGCGCGGTCAGCAGCATCCTGCGCACGTCGGGATGCACGATGATCGGATCGGCCGGCTTGTCCGGCGCCTTTGCGC
>JAYVEB010000076.1:0-16043 GCA_043749095.1 Burkholderiales bacterium
CGCGGTGTTGCCGGTGACGCAGGTGCTCGGCAGCCATGTCAGCGCGCGCGGTGTGCCGGCGCATCGCATCATCATCGTTCCCAATGGCATCAACGAAGCCCAGTTCGCCGCAGCGCCAGAGCCCGAAGCGGCCAAGCGCGCGCTGGGCTGGGAAGACTCGCTGATCCTCGGGTTCACCGGTTTCGTGCGCGACTGGCATGGCGTGGATCGGGTGCTGCGCTGGATGGCCTCGCCGCAGGCACCGGCCTCGGCCAAGTTGCTGATGGTGGGAGACGGCCCGGCCCGGCCCGCGCTGGAGGCCTTGGCGAGCGAGTTGTCCCTGGGCGACCGGGTTCGCTTCACCGGCGTGATCGACCGCCACCAGATCCCCGCCCATGTCGCCGCGTTCGACATCGCGCTGCAGCCGGCCGTGGTGTCTTATGCGTCGCCGCTGAAATTGTTCGAGTACCTGGCGCTGGGCAAGGCGATCGTGGCGCCGCGTGTGCCCAATCTGGAAGAGGTTCTGCGCGACGGTGAAAACGCCTTGCTGTTCGCTGCCGACCAGCCCGGTGCGTTGGAACAGGCGCTGAGCCGCCTGTGCGCCGATCCGGCGCTGCGGGCTCAGGTGGCTGCCGGCGCCCGGGCGTCGATTGCGCTCCAGGGGCTGACCTGGCGAACCAATGCCCAGCGGGTGGTGGCATTGGCCCAGTCGCTGTTGCCAGGTAAAGGCTTGCCGGCGGCGCTGGCGCCGGAGCAGATCGGATGACCCGACCGGTGCGCACGCTGCTGTTCTCCACGCTCTATCCCAGCGCGGCACGGCCGACGCATGGCATCTTTGTCGAGACGCGATTGCGAGAATTGCTCAAGAGCGGTGCCGTCGAGACTCGCGTCGTGGCCCCCGTGCCCTGGTTTTGGTCGACCGATGAACGCTGGGGTGACCATGCCGCCATGGCCCGCACCCCGGAGCGCGAAACGCGTCATGGCATCGAGGTTGTACATCCCCGCTATCCCTTGTTGCCCAAGGTGGGGATGACCACGGCGCCGCTGCTGTTGGCCCTCGCGTCAGTGATCGCCTTCCGGCAGGTGATCCGTGACGGCTTCGACTTCGACGTCATCGATGCCCACTACTACTACCCCGATGGCGTCGCGGCGGCCCTGCTGGCGAGCTGGTTCGGCAAGCCGCTGACGATCACAGCGCGCGGCACCGACCTCAATCTCATTCCTCAATACACATTGCCTCGTCGCATGATGCATTGGGCCGCCCGTCGAGCGCAGGCCTCGATCGGTGTGTGCGCTGCACTCACCGACGTGCTGCGCGAATGGGGCGTCGAGCCTGCTCGCCTGCACGTGATGCGCAACGGCGTAGACCTGCAGCGGTTCACGCCGCTGCCGCAGGCGGCGGCCCGGCAAGCGCTGGGTCTGCGCGAAGAGCAGCAACTGCTGCTGTCAGTGGGCCACCTGATCGACCGCAAGGGTCACGATCTGGTGATCCGTGCGCTGGCCGCGCTGGCGCCGGGCCATCCGCAGGCCTGGCTCGTGGTCATCGGTGAAGGCACTGAGCGTGCGGCCTTGCAGGCGCTGGTCAACGAGTTGGGACTGCAGGACAAGGTCAGTTTCACTGGTGCGCTGCCGCAGACTGAGCTCCCCAGGTGGTACAGCGCGGCGGATGTGCTGGTGCTGGCTTCCAGCCGCGAAGGCTGGGCCAATGTGCTGCTGGAAGCCATGGCCTGCGGCACGCCGGTGGTGGCCAGCCGCATCTGGGGCACGCCCGAGGTGGTCACCGCGCCGGAAGCCGGGCGTCTGGTCAGCGAGCGCACGGGCGAGGCCTTCGCGCACGCCCTGCACGAACTGCTGAGCGCGCCGCCAGATCGCCAACGCACGCGCGCCTATGCCGAAGGTTTCAGCTGGGAGGCGACCAGCTGCGCCCAGGTCGACTTGTTCCGCACGCTGGCCCCGGTAGCTGCTCATGCGTGATCTCGTCCTGCTGCTGCTGCTGGTGGGCGCCTGCCTGTGGACGCTGCGCAGGCCTTGGGTGGGCGCGATCACATGGACCGTGGTCAGCCTGGGCAGTCCTCACGTGGCATTCGGATTTGCGGCCGCAGACTGGCCGGTCGCGACGGCGGTGGCGGTTTGCACGCTGGTGGGTATCTTGCTGACGACAGATCGCGACAACCCGTTCGCTGGCCCGGCGCCACTGGCCGTGCTGGCCTTGATGATCTGGTTTTGCATCACGTTGCCGTTTTCATTCGACGTCGACCTCAGCCTGCCCTTGTGGGAACGGTCGATGAAGATTTTCCTGATGCTCTTCGTCACCATGGCGCTGCTGAACACGCGCAAGAAGCTCGAGGTGTTCATTTGGTCGATCGTTATCTCCATCGGCTACTTCGGCGTCAAGGGGGGGCTGTTCACGCTGGCCACCGGCGGCAACTACCGCATCTGGGGCCCCGGGGGGTTCATCGGTGGCAACAACGAACTGGCGTTGGCGCTGATCATGATGATTCCGCTGATGCGTTATCTGCAGTTGCAGAGCCCCAGCAAGTGGATACGCCGCGGGCTGGTTTGCGCCATGGCCTTGTCTGCCATTGCAGCCATCGGAACCTACTCTCGAGGTGCGTTGCTGGGCATGACGGGCATGCTGCTGTTCTTCGTCTGGCGCAGTGACCGCAAGTTTGTATGGGCTAGCGCGATCATCTTGTTCGCGGTGCTGCTGTTGCCGTTGATGCCCGACACCTGGTGGGAACGCATGGGTACGATCCGGACTTACGGGGAGGACAACTCAGCCCAAGGCCGTCTGACGGCATGGACGATGGCCTGGAATCTGGCCCAGGACCGCCTGATGGGAGGCGGTTTCATGGTGGCGCTCCCTTTTGTCTACGCGATCTACGCCCCGGAGGCAACGACATCACTTGTCGCCCACAGCATCTACTTCCAGATCATGGGCGAACATGGGTTCATTGGTTTGTTCCTGTTCATGCTGGTGGGTGTTCTCACGTGGCTGGATGCGGCCAAACTCCGCCGCACCTATGCCGGAAATGCCGATCTGAAATGGGCGGCCGACCTGGGTTCGATGATGCAGGTGAGCATGATCGGGTTTGCGGTCACCGGCGCCTTTCTCAGCATGGCCTACTTCGACCTGCCGTACAACGTGATGGCCATCTCCGCGCTGGCCTTGCGCATTGCCAGTCGAGAAGCGGCCAAGGGTGCGGCTGCCCGCAACGAAGAGTCGGCACCGAGCCCGCGACCCGAGCCGGCCCCCGATCGGGACCGGTACGACCGTGCTGCAGTGACGCATGAATCAGCCTCCGTGCGGCCTTGAGCAGCGCCGCACTGTGTGAACGGACGATGAGCGCATGCCCTTGATCTCGCCGTTCCGGATGCTGTCGCCAGCAGGCACGCGTGCGCGCTTGTCCATCTTCATCTTCCATCGCGTGTTGCCGGCACCCGACCCGATGCAGCCCGGTGAACCGGACGCCGCCCGCTTCGAGCAGATCGTGCGCTTCGTGGCTCGGTACTTCCATGTGCTGCCCTTGGGCGAGGCCGCACGGAAGCTGCGTGCCGGGCAGCTGCCGCCTGCCGCCGCCTGCATCACCTTTGACGATGGTTATGCCGACAACCTGGGCGTGGCCGCGCTGATCCTCGCGCGTCACGGCGTCCCTGCCACGTTCTTTGTGTCCACCGGCTTCATCGACGGCGGCCGCATGTGGAACGACACGGTGATCGAAGCCCTGCGCCGCGCGCCACGCGGCGATCTGGACTGGACGTCATTTGGCGCGGGACGCTGGCGCATCGACGACGTGGCCTCGCGCATCGACGCCTGCCGGGCCGCGCTGGCTCACCTCAAGCCGATCGAGCCCAGCCAGCGCCTGCAGATCACCACCGAGATCGGCCATGCGGCCGGGCTGCCTTCGCAAAGCGATCTGATGCTGACACGCGCAGGCGTCGTGCAACTGCGCGACATGGGCATGGAGATCGGCGCACACACCGTCAACCACCCGATCCTGCGCAGCGTCTCCGACCGGGTCGCTGCGGACGAAATCGGCGGCTCGCGCGAGACCTTGGCGCAGTGGCTGGGCGAAGCACCCCGGGTGTTCGCTTACCCCAACGGCGTGCCGGGCAGGGACTACACCGGGCGCGACGTCCGGCTTGTCCGCCAGGCCGGGTTCGACGTCGCCGCCTCAACAGCCAAGGGCGTGGCGACGGTGGGCAGCGACATGCTTCAGCTGCCTCGCTTCACGCCCTGGGACCAGCAGATGGGCCGGTTTGCACTGCGCTGCGCTGCCAACATCGTGCAGGGGGTTGGCCCGGCCGTGCAAATCGTGAAAGAAATCGCGTGACGGAGACCGCTTGATGCGCGTGCCCATCCGCCTGAGCCAGCTGCCGCGTTTCCTCCAGCAGACGGCGCAACGCACCGCGCTCGTCCGACGCAAGGTGGCGCGTCGCCCCACGTTCCGTCTTTGCTACTTCAGCTGCCGGTCGTATTTCAGGTACCTGTACTGTGCGCTGCACAGCCTGACGCTGGTGGCACGTGACATCCGTTTCGAGGTCATCGTCTTCAGCGACATCGACCAGCCGCTGAGCGCAGATCAGATCGACGCACTCGGCGAGCTGATTCCCGGTATCCGTGTGATCCCATGGCCCAAGAGCATGGGCTGGGGCGCCACGCAGATCGGCTGGATCTGGAAGGCCTATGCATTGGCTGCCGAAGGTGCGGCGGACGACGATGTCATTGCCCGCGTGGACTCCGATGTGTACTTCTTCAACGACCGCATCTTTCGCGCTGTCGAGCGCAGTTCGGCCGGCCTGATCGGCGATGGCCACTTCGTGGGCTTCAAGTACTGCCAGGGTGGCTGCTACTTCTTTCGCGCCCGGGCCATCCGCGAGATCGCTGCTTTCCTGGTGCAACGCTCGCTGTCCGATGAACTTGATGCCGCCGGCATCAACGTCGAGGACATCGCGGCCGACCACTTCGCCAAGGCGATCGGTCAGCGCATCTGGATGACCTGGTTCATGATGTTTCCGGACGAGCTGCGCAATGCGGGAGGCCTGAACCGATGGCAGCGCTGGAAGTTTTCCTGCCTGCACTTCGTGATGAAAAACAAGGCAGCGATGATCGAGTCCTATGTCGAAGAGATGCTGGAGGGGGCCGAACGGACACGCTTCCTCGAGGCCTTGGACGTCGCCTGAAGCGACTGCCAAGAGTCACCGCATCAACGATCGCCACCGGAGCGGGCGGCAACGAAGGTCACGAGCGACGGATTGCGCTCGTCGGCCACCAACTGCACCTTGAAACCAGCCTGTCCACAGGTCGTGACGAAGTCTCGCCCGAACTCGTGGCACACGAGGAAGTCGCTTTTGTTGGCATCCTCGGCGCCATGGTGACTGGGTGGCAACTTGTGAACGATCGTCCCGTTCCTGATTTCGGCCCGTTGCCGCGAGCAGGGCTTGCTCCACACCACGGGAACTGAGAATACGTGCAGGCCGCCGGGCTTGAGGATTCTGGCGATCTCATGCAGGGCGCGAGCCGCGTCTGGAACGTGCTCCAGCACGTCGGAGGTGATGGCCAGGTCGAACGATTCATTCGGATAAGAGAGGTTCAGCAGGTCTTCCGACGGAATACCGGCCACTGAGCTGCCGAATTCCGAATAGCGCAGCCGCGGCAACTGCTGCAGCGTCTGGTGCAGATCTCCTGCCGCATTGATCTCCGCCACCTGAAGCGTTTGCATCAGTGGGTCGGCGCACAATTCAGGCAAGGTCTTGGCGTTGGTGCCAATCATCGCGTTCATGCTGTTGACGATGCACAGCGCGAGATGACGGCTGCGCAGGTTGGAGCGACAGTGACTGCACCGCAAGCCTTCACGCTGGTCTATCCAGTTGGCCCAGGCGGGCCCCAACTCCCATTGCAGCACCAGCTCGGGCCACAGCACGCCGCGCATGAGCATCTGGGCATTCTGGCCGCAGGCCGGACAGGTTTCGCCGTCGAATCTGGCGTCGTCGAATCCTGAAAAGCGCTTGTGCAACGCCCGGCCAACCCTCAGAGCGCCTCTTGAGACGGGGGAAGCTTTGCTGTTCATCGGTCTGTTTATGCGTTCAAAGAGATGCACTTTAAACAAGCTCGAGCCCCTGTACCCGCAGTGACTTCGGCAGCCTGCAACGCTGCTGCTGGTCAGGCACCATCCACCGAGTAGTCGGATCGCTCGACCAGGGGCCAGAAGAGTCGCTCAACGGCATGCGCCAAGGTGCCGTCAGTCTGCGCCATCTCGAGTGGAAAATCTTCTGCAGTCAACCCCAAGTTGCGCACGCTGGTCATCGCTTTCGGTCGAAACCAGAACATTGTTCCTGCAAAGAACGGCGCCGATGCCGCAGCGGTGCCCACGGCGCCCCGCGCGCTCACCGCATCGATGGCCACTCTGTTCTTGGTGCGGTGCAGCGGATTTCCGGGGTGTATGGCGAGAGCCTTCGGCCCGATGAGGCCGAGCCGCGGGTCGCTGCGAAATCGCGAGAGCAGCGTCTTGACGCTGTCCGCCGAGCCCAGCAGCGCCAGCAGGACCTGATCCAGCCACGCGTCACCGCTGTTCATGTGCGGGCTGCGTTTGCTGTGCAGCTTGCAGACGGCGTCGTAGCGGTCGAACACGCCCCGCTCCAGCAAGCGCAGGAAGGGAAGCACGTCGCGGCCGCGGTTTGCGCCCGGTAGAAAGCGCACCGAGGGATGGTCGAGGGCCACCCTTTCCAGGGCCCGAGTGCATGCGAACTCGGGGACGGTGACGTAGAGATCCCAGGGTTCCGGGATCGCTTGCAGCGCCAGGTGCAGCCTGGGCCACAAGTCTGGGTAGAACAGATGCAGGCACACGGCCACCCGCGCCGCGCCCTGTGGCATGGGCCCGTCGCGCTCGATGCGAGGAATACCGTGCCATCTCCCGGGGAAACTGTCGGTCTCGAGCAGGCGCGACAGCGCATCGATGGTGCATGGGGCGTCCTTCGACTGCTCGGCGCCGGCCAGTTCGGTCAGCAAGCCGGGTTCGATCAACGGGTGGGTGGGCAGGGATGCAGCCGGCATGTCGACAAATGCATCGGGCAGCTGCCAGGGATACGCCGGCGCCTGGCCCCGGGTCTGGTAACCCAGTCCCGCTGCGGCGCAGGCGAGTTCAAGCTGAAGCAGCCGCTTGCAGGCGCTCGTGCCCAGTCTCAGCGCGCGGCGGATGGCGTGGGATTGGCCTCGCAGAAAGCGCCGAGCAGCGATGGCCGCATTCGGAGCCCGTGCGCGCTCATACGCGAGCAGTAGCCGGGCTGATTCAATGCCCAGCGACAGCAGCGATACCCGCATGGGCGGCCTCTGTCGATCCATGGCCGATGGGACGCCCTAGCCGGCCTTGCGCGAGAACAGCGCGCTCAGCACCTGCCGCCATGCGGATTCCTCAAAGCGGTAGACCAACGCCACGTAAGTCGCTGCGCCGACGGTGAGCATCACGACGAAGCTCAGCACGGCGGTGGGGTCGAGTGCCGTCTGGACCAACATGATGGAGACGCACATCAGCAATGCGAACAATGCCGGCTTCGCCAAGGTCTTGAGGAATTCGGTGAGCGGCATCTGGGCGCAGCGCAGTGCGACGATCATGGTGGTGAGCCCGACAACCGAGTTGGCCACCGCGTAGCCGATGGCCACCGCCCTCAAGCCATACGGAATCAGCGCCAGCACCACGGCGAAGTACAGCAGCGCACCCGCCACGCTGAGCTTGAAGACGGTCTTGGTCCGGCCCAGCGCAATCATCAGCGGTCCCGAGACATTGCCGATGCTCTGGATGATGAACGAGATGGCCATGATCCGTATCAGCACGACGAGGCCGGTCCAGTTCGGGCCGAAGACGTGCAGCACGAATTCATTGGCCAGCACCACCAGGCCCGAGTACAGCGGAAACACCAGCAACGCCGTCCACGAGGTTGCCTTCAGCACGGCACTGCGCACTTTGTCGAGATCGTTCTGCACCTTGGCCAGCAGTGGGAAGATCACGCGCGAAATGGTGCTGGAAATCAGGTGCATCGGCGAATAAAGGATGGTTTGTGCCATGCCGTACTCGCCCAGGTCCTTGGCCGACAGTGCACGGCCGATGATGATGATGTCGAGGGTATTGCGCAGATAACTGGTGATCCCGGAGCCCAGCAGGTGCACGCCATGCAACAGCACGTCGCGCGCCGAGGCCAGCTGAAACTGCAGCGTCGGCAGCCACTTGGCGTAAAAGACCAGCAGGCACCAGATGCACAGGTTGCCGATGATGGGCTGGAACACCAAGCCCCAGATGCCGAAACCCGCGGTGACCAGCCCGATGGTGGCCACGGCGCCCGCCAGGCTGCCCAAGCCTTGAGAGATCGCAATTTCCCGGTAGGCCAGTCGCTGCTGAAGGATGGCCATGGGCACCGGGGTCATGAAGTTCAGCAGCAGGCCCACAGCGGAGACGCGCAGGTAGGGCTCGATCGCGGGCTTCTGGTAGAACCAACCGGCCACCGGCGTCAACACGACCATCGCAATCGACAGCACCGCACCGATGGCTGCGCTGACCCAGAAGCAGGTGCTGAGCGTCACCGCCGAGTTCTTCTGTGTGCGGACCAGGCCCGCCGAAATGCCGATGTCGCCGATCGCCTGCGCCAGGCCCACGACCAGCATGACCAGCGAGAACACGCCGATGTCGGCGGGCAGCAACCGGCTGGCCACGTAGAAGGTGGTCAGCAGCGAGAAGACTTGGCGAAAACCCAGTGCCAGACTGGTGAAGTAAGCGCCGCGGATACCGGCGTTTGCCAGGCTCATGGGTGGGGGCTCATGGCGGCGAGGTTCGTGTCCACGCATCTCAGCCAGCGGTGTGCGCCGCGGCTGTGCCGCCAGCGTAGAGCGCTGCGACTTGCGCTCCCCTGCGCGCATACATCCCGCCACTGAACCGAAAGGTGCCGAAGAAGTGCGCGAAGACGGCGTGGTCGATGTCGGCGTCCGGCCCCCAGAACGGGTAGGTGTCCACCGGCAGCACCAGGCTGTCGGGTGCATTGGCGGCGAAGAAGTTGGACGTGACCTGTTCAGAGCCCCAGCGGTGCCATTTGTCCTTGCCGATCAGCGCCTCCATGCGCTGTGAAAAGTCGCGGATGCGACCGACGTCCAGATACCCCGGCGCGAAGCCGGTGAAGCCGGCGCAGCCGCGCACGTACAGCATCTGCCCCGTCGGGTCCAGCGACTCCAGCGCGCATTCAGCAAGGCTTTGCACATGGTCGTCACGTCGCGCCTGGGCGTAGTGGCTGGCCTGCTGCAGCGGGATGGCGGCTCGGCCGCTGCTGGTGCCGAGCGTGAAGCTGCGGTGCTGCGCAATGCAGTCGAGCACCTCGGTCGGCCGCGCCAGTGTCAGCGTGTCAGCATCGAGCTGCACCGCATAGTGCTCGCAGTTCTGCGCCGCCAGCGTCAGCAGCCGCTCCCAGCAGCCACCCTCGGGCAGGCCGTCGGTCGCAACCGTGCGGCGCTCGATGAAACTCACCACGCCAAGGTGCTTCGTCAGCACGCTGCGGTCTTCGGCGGTCAGCCCATCGTCAACCACCACAAAGCCGCGCGGTGTGACGTGGCGAGCGAAGGATTTGGCCGCCAGCAGGTACATCGTCATGTCGGGGTGATAAGCCTGACTGACAACGACCACCGGGCTGGATGGGTCGCAGACGACCGGCGCGCTGCCGTAGATGCCTCGGCAACGCAGGTCCAGCCACGCCTTGCCGGCACGCTTCTTGAGGCCACTCCACATGCTGCTGTCCTCTGTCTTTCTGATGGTGGTGGCTGTGATGCCTGCAGCGGTAACGCTCAGTCGACCCGGTAGTCGGGCGCGTGAACCCGCAGCCAGTGCTCGAGCATGATCAGGATCCACACCATTTCGCCGTAATAACCGGCGTGCTCTGCCAGACGTTGATCAAGCAACTCGCGCAGGAAAACGGGTTCGACGATGCCGCGGCCAGCCAGCGTGCCCAGCGCGGCCTGCGCCAGCCGGCGCAGGCCGTCGTGGCGCAGGGCCCACACGCCGAACGGCAAGCCGAAACCCTGCTTCTTCTTGGTGATGATGGCGTCGGGCAGGAAGCCGCGCAGCGCCTCCTTGAAGAACCAGCGAAGTTTGAGGCCGCGCAATTTGTAGGCAACGGGCAGGGCGGTCGAGAAGTCGACGAGTCCGGTGTCGAGCATCGGAAAGCCGACTTCAAGCCCGGCCAGACGGCTCGTGCCGCAGACCTTCGGCAGGTCGTTCTCGGCCAGTGTGTAGCGCCAGTCGAAGGCCAGCTGCCGATTCAGCAGGCTGTCGGTTCGTGCTGACGACCACACCGCCTGCTGCTCGCGCAGCGTCAGCGCAGCGTCCAGCTGTTGCCTGAAGGCCGGGCTGAGCACACGCTCCACGCCCAGGCGCAGCAGCAGGTTGTAGCTTTCCAGGCGCGCCGGCATCGGCTGCCGGGCCTGCTCGACATAGCTCCAGGCCTTGCGCAGCAGCGGCAGCCCGCGCACGCTGCTGGACAGCGGCTCGACGAGTCCGCCGCGCAGCGGTTCCGGTACCTGGCCATACCAGTTGAACACCCTCTGCTTCGCGTATCGCGTGTTGCCGCCGAACAGCTCGTCGCCGCCGTCGCCGGCCAGGATCCGGCTGACGCCGTCCTCGCGGGCCATGCGCGCGCAGTAGTAGGCGGGCAACGCCGACGAGTTGCCGAAGGGCTGGTCGTAACTGGCCGCCACCTCGGGGATGCTGCGCACCAGGTCGTCTGGTGTCACGTAGTACTCGTGATGCTCGGTGTCGAAGTGCTTCGCCGCCAGCCGGGCGTAAGCCATCTCGTCGTAGCCGTCGGCGTCGAAGCCGATCGAATAGCTCGCCGCACGTTGCCCACTGGCCTCGCGGATCATGCCCGCCACCGTGGAGCTGTCGGTGCCGCCGCTCAGGTAGCACGCCGGCTTGCTGCCGTCGAGCTGCGTGGCCACGGCCTCGCGCAGCAGCGTCTTGAACCGATCGCGCAGCGCGTCGAAGCTCTCGCCATGGCCCGCATCGTCGAAGGTCGGCACCCAGTAAGGGGCGACGCGCAGGTGGCCGTTGGCGAACACCGCATAGTGGCCCGGTGGCAGCCTGAACACACCCTGGTAGGCCGTGCGCGGCGACGGGATGGCGTGAAAGTAAAGGTAGTCGTAAATCGCCTGGGGATCAAGTGGGGCTGCCGGTCCGGCCAGCTCACCGGCACGTTCGGCCACGACCATGTGGTCGCCATCGATGCGGTAGCACAGAGACTGGATTGCAAAGCGGTCGACCGCGAGTGTCATGCTCCCGCCGGGACCCGGTAGGGCCACCGCAAACGGGCCTTCCACCGCTGCGAGTGCCCTCGGCAGATCGGTGGCAGCCAAGGTCGTGCTCCAACCGTCTGCAACCGCTGTGTCGGAACTGCTCTGCGTCTTGACCATCGGGGCAAATCGCGGCCTGCCCTTGAAAATTGGGGATGTCATCGAGGTTCAGTGGGGTCTGTGGCGCCAAGCCCCGCGTGCTGCGTCGTACGGCCTGAGTGGGTGCGGCTCTGGCCGCAGTGCGCGAATTGTGGGCCACCGGCTCCCGCCGCGATCGCCCGCCTCAGTGGCACATGGCCCAGTCGCGGAGAACTCGCGTGAAGTTCTCCACTGCTTTGACTTTGTTGTGAGCAGGCGGTGTGCGGTAGCGCCAGTTCAGCGCCGGTCATTCACTCCGCCGGCTCATCGCGAAGCCGCCGATGCCGGGCCGTCAGCGGGAGCCGATGCAGCTGATGCAGCTGACACAGCGCCATCCGGCCCCGCCACCGGCTCGCGCCACTGACCAACCTCGATCAACTTGTTCTTCAACTTCTCGTTCTCCATGCCCAGCGCTGCGGCCAGGTGGGCTTGTTCAAGCGCCTGGTCGTAGGCCTTCATGTCGAAATAGCTCAGGCCGAGATTGAAGTGGGTGAACGGGTTGTCTCCGGCCTGCATACCAACGTAGCCGAGTTGCGCTCGCGCATCCTGAAGCCGGTTTTTTTTAATCAAGTACTGCGCGTAGATCATCCGGGCGATCAGGTCGTCAGCCCGCCAGCGAATCGCGCGTCGCAGGTAGCAATCGATCGTGTACCGCGCGCCCTTGGGCTCGTCGGTTCGTTCTCGCTCGCCCAAGCGGATCAGCGTCAGCAGGGCCCGATGGTGGTTGGGGTATGCGTGCAGCGTGTAATCCAGATCAGCGCCAAAGGAGTCGAACATGGGCTGGATCAGGTCTTCGACCTGCGGCTGAAAGTGGCCGCCTTCCACCGTGGACAGCAGCTTGCGGTCGGTGCGGTAGTCCATCGGCTCGACGCGCTTCGCGACCACCATCGTCCCGCATTCGAGCTCTTCCGCGGTCTTGGGCCGAATCAGCTGCGCCTGGGCCGATAAGGCGCCACCACAGCAGGCCAGCACCAGAAGTCGCGTAAGGAGGTGAGCGCAGAGTTTCATGCGGTGACTGTATGGCGTGCGCGCGGCAGGGACAAGGCGGCAGCCCGGCGGTCATCGAATTCGTTCGAGCTTGGCAGTGACGAAATCGACCAGGCTACCGATGTTCTGAAAAACATCGCCATGGAGTTCATCGTCGCCGATGGCTATACCGAACCGTTCGGTCAGCCCGACGATCAGTGACAGCACCGCCATCGAGTCCAGATCAGGCATCACACCCAGCAATGCGGTGTCTCGCGTGTAGGCGGCGCCGCGGCCGTTCCAGTTCAGTACCCCGTCCAGCAACTGGATCACTCCCTGCGTCACATCCATAACTGAGATTTTATGGGTTGCCCGTGAGCGAAGCCGTGCTGGGCTGTCGCCGCGACCCGTCACAAGGTCACGCATCGCAAGGCCTGCGGTGCCGCCTCCTGTGACATACTTTTTTTTTGACTGTTCGCCGATAGGCCAGACGACATGAGCGATTCCTATCTGCTGCCCCATTTGATCCGCGTGGCGGCCGTCCGCTCGCCCGACGCGCCAGCCCTGGTCCACGGTGACGCGAGCCTGAGCTACGGTGAACTGGATGCTGCAGTCCAGGCTTTTGCTGGTGGGCTGGCGGCTCTGGGTTTGCAGCGCAGCGAGCGCGTGGCCATCTACCTTAACAAACGCGTAGAGACGGTGATCGCGAGCTTCGCAGCCCCCGCCGCCGATGGCGCGTTCGTGCCGCTGAACCCCTTGCTCAAAGCAGACCAGGTGGGATTCATTCTGGACAACTGCGCCGTGCGCGTGCTCGTCACTTCGCCAGAGCGTCTGAGCCTGTTGGCGCCCGTTCTGGGGTCGTGCCCAACCCTGCAACACATCGTGCTGACCGCCCCACTCGCCGAGCCGGTGGCGCTGCCACCGGGGTTGACGGTCCATTCCTGGCACGACCTCGGCGCGGCCGGGGCATCACCCATTCGGCGCTCGATCGACACCGACATGGCTGCGATCCTCTACACCTCGGGCAGCACAGGCAAACCCAAGGGGGTGGTGCTGTCGCATCGCAACATGGTCGCCGGTGCCAAGAGCGTGGCCTCGTACCTCGAGAACCATGCTGGTGACACGCTGCTGGCCGCGTTGCCACTGTCCTTCGATGCCGGCTTCAGCCAGCTGACCACCGCTTTCCACAGCGGTGCGCGCGTCGTGCTGCTGAATTACCTGGTGCCGCGTGACGTGCTGAAGGCGGTCGTCAAACACCGCGTCACCGGCTTGACAGCAGTGCCGCCGCTCTACATCCAGCTCACGCAATTGGACTGGCCAGCTGGTGTCGACGAGCACCTGCGCTACTTCGCCAACACCGGCGGGCGCATGCCACGCGAGACGCTGGCGGCGCTGCGGACCCGCGTGCCGCGCAGCAAGCCCTTCCTGATGTACGGGCTCACGGAGGCGTTCCGCTCGACCTACCTGCTGCCGGAGGAAGTCGACCGCCGACCCGATTCGATCGGCAAGGCGATCCCGAATGCAGAGATCCTCGTGCTGCGACCCGATGGCAGTGAGTGCGACACCGACGAGCCCGGCGAGCTGGTGCACCGCGGTGCCCTGGTCGGCATGGGCTACTGGAACGATGCCGAGAAAACGGCCGAGCGCTACAAGTTGCTGCCGGGCCGCGACAGCGCGCTGCAACTGCCTGAGTACGCGGTGTTCTCGGGCGACACGGTGCGGCGCGATGCCGAGGGCTTTCTTTACTTCGTCGGCCGCAACGACGAGATGATCAAGACCTCGGGCTACCGGATCAGTCCGACGGAAATTGAGGAGGTGCTGTACGCGACCCGGCTGGTCGGTGAGTGCGTCGCCTTTGGCGTCGAGCACGCGGTGCTGGGACAGACGGTGCATGTGATCGCCACACCGCCAGCCGACGGCGGCGAGATCGATGTGGCGGCGCTGTTGCAGCAATGCCGTGTGCAGATGCCTGCCTACATGGTGCCGGCGGCTATAGAGGTCCGCACCGGCCCGCTGCCGCGCAATCCCAACGGCAAGATCGATCGCAAGCTACTCAGCACCGAGGTGTTGGCACGGATGGCCGCGCCGACCTGAGTGCGATTCAGCCCAGAGGCGGCCGCGGCGCAGCCACCCCGCCGTGCAGCTGGTCGGCCAGAAGCTGGAACACGCCTCGCCACCAGCGTTTGCGTTGCTCGGTCAGCTGGCCAAGCACGATGATTCCTGCGACGCACAGCGCCAGCGCAATCACCGATTGAGTGATGGAGCGCCGGTCGGGCAGCAAGACCATCAGCAGCCCGTACAACGGGATGTGGTACAGGTAGGTGCTGAAGGAGTAGGCCGCCAGCGCGCGGATCGCCCGCTCGGCACGAGCCCTGAACTGCCACTGCGCACGCTGGGCTGACAGCATGTTGGCGACCACGAAGAGGCCGATCCAGTAGTCACCGAAGCGCTGGTCGGGCGCATGCTCGGCCGAGCCGAACAGGAACAGCCACACCGGCGCGATGTAGCTGTCGAGCACGTCGTCGAAGGCCAGGGCCTTGGTCAGCACATAGCCGGCCGCGGTGGCCACGCCGACCACGCGTGCGGTTCTCTGTGACCACTGGAAGCGGTGGCCGTGGAAGTACAGCAGGCTGCCGGCCAACCACAGCACCCCGAGCTGCAGGATCGAGGGTCCGACCATCGCCGCCAGCAGGGCGAGCAGCGGCCAGCGCCAGCGGTTTCGAAGGTAGAAGAACACCGCGAACATCACGTAGTACCAGACCTCGTAATACAGAGACCAGTACGGAAAGTCGTTCGGCGGCGTTTCGTTCAGGTACCAGACATTGCCGGTGAAGCTGAGCCAGATCGGCAGGTAGAGCCAGAGCTTCTTGAGTCGATAGTCCAGTTCCGGCGTGCTGCCGATCGCGTAAAGCACGAGCGTGACGGCCAGCGCCAGCGCCAGGGCGGGCAGGGCCACCGAATAAATGCGTGAGGCGCGGTTGATGGCATAGGCGGTGGCCGTGTGATCTCGCTCGTTGGCGCACCACGAGATGACGTAGCCCGACAGCACGAAGAAGAAGATCACGCCATCGCGGCCGAAGTGATCGAGCCAGACGATCTTCGACAGCGGGTCGAGCAGCATGCTGCTGTGCGAGACGAAGACGATCAATGTCGCGACGACCCGCAACATTTCCAGGTACAGCGAGAAGCCCGCCGTCATGTGGTGACCAGGGTATGTTTCCCCGCGCTTGCCAGCAATCTGCTGCCCAGCGAATTCATCGCTCAATCGGCCTTTGCCAGTTGACGGCGGCCCGCACCCAGCCGGCTTCTCAGGCGGCTTCCGGCAGCTATCGAGGGGTGCTCGATCCAATGCCACGAGGCTATCGCTGCCAATCCCGCAGCGGCCGTTGACGCCACGACAAAGTGCGGAAACTCAATGGCCGGCGCAAAGGCCAGGATCGACTGCTGAGCGGGAAATGCGTAGATGTACAAACCGTAGGAGTAATCGCCCAGGCGATTGAATTTAAGAATTCGGCCTTTTGGAAGGTAGGCCAGGCAAAGCACGACCTGATTAGTGACAAACCTCAGCAGGCTCACGTGGTGAGCTAGCGAGGGTGGAAGATGGGCTCACCGTGTCAGGAGGTGAACCATGAAGATGAAC
>JAYVEB010000077.1:0-5374 GCA_043749095.1 Burkholderiales bacterium
CACCGGCCTGGGCTGGCGTGGCCTGCAGCTGGCGCGCAGCGAGGCCTCGGGCGTGTGGGCACGGGTGTCGTTCGCCGACCTGCATGCATCGCGCATCGATGTGCTGCTGACCCCGAGCGACGGCCCGATGACCGCGCCGACCCGCCTGCACCTGCCAGTGCAGGTCGACGTCGCGGCCTTGCAGGTCGGCGCCTTGTATGTCGGTGCGCTGAGCGACAACCCGCTGCGCGACCTGCGTGCCCGTGTTCAGTTGGGTGCGGCCGACGGTGCGGAGCACCGCATCGACGCGCTGAGTGCGGCCTGGGATCGGCTGCAGGCGCGCGGTGCGGCCCGCATCGCCACCCAAGCGCCGTTCGCGATCGACTTGAAGCTTGATGTGTCGCAGGCGCAGGCCGCGCCGCCCGCCCCACCCGCCCCCGGGTCAGCCACGGCTGCAACACCAACTGCTGCGCCGCCGATCGACGTGGCCGCCTGGCAAGCCGCGGTCGCGTTGGCCGGCCCGCTCGCCGCGCCGACGCTGAACGCCAGCGTGCAGTCGCCGGCCACGGCGACGCACCCTGCGCAATCGTTGAGCGCGCAAGCGGGCTTGCGGCCCTTCGCCGCCTGGCCGCTGGCCGATCTGCAGGCCCAGACCCGCGCCCTCGACCTGTCGGCGTTGAGCGGCTCGGCACCGGTCACCGCATTGACCGGTCAGGTGACGGTGCAGAGCACGGCGATCGACCGGCCGATTTCTGCGCAGATCGCGCTGAGCAACGACGTGGCAGGACGCTGGAACGACGGCTTCGTGCCGCTGCGCCACCTGAAGGCCGAACTGAGCGCCCGCGCCGATGACCCCAGCACGGTGGAACTGAAGAGCTTCGATGCCGAGTTCGGCACGCAGGCGCAGGCGGGGGGCACCTTGTCGGGCAGCGGCCGCTGGAACACCGATCGCTCGACGCTGAACGCCACGCTGCATGCGCTGCAGCCCTCGCTGCTCGACGCGCGTGCACCGTCAATGCTGATCGGCGGGCCGCTGTCGCTGGTCGCGGTGACGCCGACCGCGGCCACGGCGCCCGCAGTCGCCGCAGCCTCGTCGCCCGCGGTCACACTGGTCACCGCAGGGCCGCAGATCGAGGTGCAACTCGACCTGACCGGCGCGCTGTCGCCGTCGGTCGGGTCAGGCCAGGTGGACACTGCCGGCAAGACGGTGCAGCTCAAACTCAACGCGCTTGCCGACTCGCAGCATCTGACGCTGCGCGAGCTCCGCGCGAGCGCTGGCGGTGCGCTCGCCACGCTGATCGGCGACGCCCGCCGCTCCTCGACCGGTGAACCGTGGCAGGCCAAGGGCCGCGCCACGCTCGTCGATTTCGACCCGCTGCCGTGGTGGCCGGGCCGCACCGATTCACCGTGGCGCCGCGGCACCAACCGCATCAACGCGACGGGCGATTTCGATCTGACGCTGCCACCCGACCGCAGCGCACCGCTGACCGCATGGCGCGGCAGCGCTCAACTCGCGGTGGTGCGCAGCGTTGTCGCCGGCACACCGGTCGATGGCAGCGCGAGCCTGCGCAGCGTCGACAGCGGCCACGCCGAAACCACGCTGGCCCTGCAGGTGGGCGACAACCGGCTGCAAGCGCAGGGCCGCTTCGACACCACGGCCCGCCCCGGCGCTGCGAATGGCAGCACCGATCACTGGACCGCCAGCCTGGACGCCCCGGCATTGGCTGCCTTCGAACCACTGTGGCGCCTGGTACAGGCACCGGGCTCCGATGCGACGCTGGCCGGCGCGCTGACGGCATCGGCAACGGTCGACGGGCGCTGGCCGGCGATCACGACACAAGGCGAGCTGAGCGGAAGCGGGATGCGCGTCGGTGGCGTCGCCGTGCAGCAGGCCAGCGCGCACTGGCATGCGGGCACCACTGAAGGCGCCGCGGTCGACATCGACGCGAACCTGTCGCAGATGCGGCTGCTGAGCGCGCCGTCAGCCAGCAGAACATCGACGCCCACTGCGGTCACATCCCCCAGCGCATCCACAAGCGCATCGACGAACGCACCTCCCAACGCTTCACCCAATGTGTCACCCAACATCGAATCGGCGCAATTCAAGGTCACCGGCACCATTGGCGACCACACGGTCGAGCTGCGCGCCAGCTCGAAAGCACTGCCACCGGCCTGGACCGACACCGTGCAAGCGGCTGCAGCACAGCCCGCACCGGGTCCCGCTGGCGCGGACGCCGCCGCGCGCAGCACACTGCTGCTTCAAGCCAAAGGTGGCCTGATCGACCTCGCAGGCCAGCGCCTGGCCGGTTGGCGCGGCAGCTTGCAGCGGCTGGACCTGAAGGCCAGCAACGGCAGCGCCGCACCGTGGATCAGTGCCAGCGACATCGCCATCGACGCGCTGTGGTCCGGCGAGCCGGCGCACCTCACCGTGCAACCCGGGCAGGCCGAGGTGCTGGGCGCGGCGGTGCGCTGGAGCCAGCTGGCCTGGCGCGCGGCCGGTGGCATCGCGAAGCCGGCACAAATCGACGCGCAGCTGGCGTTCGACCCGCTGCCCATTTCACCGCTGCTGACCCGCCTGCAACCCGGCTTCGGCTGGGGCGGCGATCTGACGATGGGCGGGCGCTTTGAGGTGCACAGTGATGGCGGCCTCAGCGCCGACCTCGTGCTCGAACGCAGCCGCGGCGACCTGACGGTGACCGACGAGATCAGCACCCAGTCGCTGGGCTTGACCAATTTGCGAATGGCCGTGAACGCACAAGACGGCGTCTGGACGTTTTCACAGTACCTGAACGGCAAGACCCTCGGCGTGCTGGCGGGCGCGGTGGTGGTGCGCACCTCGCCCGAGGCGCTGTGGCCCACGGCCGATGCATCGATCGAAGGCGCTGCCGAACTCGACGTGGCCAACCTCGGCGCCTGGGGCACCTGGGTGCCGACCGGGTGGCGCCTGGGCGGTTTGATGAAGACCAGCGCGGTGTTCGCCGGGCGCTTCGGCGCGCCCGAGGTCACCGGCAGCATCCAGGGCAGCGCCTTGAGCGTGCGCAACTTCCTCGAAGGCGTGAACATCAGCGAGGGTGAGGTGCTGATCTCGCTGCAGGGCAGCACCGCGCGCATTGAGCGCTTCAACGCCAAGGGCGGCGCCGGTAGCCTGAGCATGGACGGTTCCGCGGCGCTCGGCGAAGCACCGACCGCGCAATTGCAGCTGAAGGCGGACCGCTTCGTGCTGCTTGGCCGGGTCGATCGCCGCATCGTCACCAGCGGCGCCGCGCAGTTGGGCTTCAGCCGCGACGCCCTGAGCGTCAACGGCGGCTTCACGATCGACGAAGGGCTGATCGACTTCACCCGCAGCGACGCGCCGACACTGTCCGACGACGTGCAGGTGGTGCGCGCCCCGGCCAGCGGCGCGGCGCGCGGTGGGACGGGCGATGCACCGGCGTTGGGTGCCGCAGATGCGGCAACACCGTTGCCCACCTTGGCGACCTCGCGCAACGTGGCGCTCGACCTGAAGATCGCGCTGGGCACCAAGCTGCGCCTGCGCGGTCGCGGCATTGAAACCGGCTTGCGTGGCGACCTACGACTGACCGCACCGGGCGGGCGGCTGGCGATCAACGGCACGGTGGCCGCCGCAGGTGGTACCTACGCGGCCTACGGCCAGAAGCTGACGATCGACCGTGGCCAGATCACCTTCAACGGGCCACCGGAGAACCCGCAGCTCAACATCGAGGCCACCCGCCCGAACATCGACATCCGCGTCGGCGTGCAAGTCACTGGCACTGCGCAGAACCCACGCATCCGGCTGTTTTCGGAGCCCGAGGTGTCTGAGGTCGACAAGCTGTCGTGGCTGGCGCTGGGCCGCGCCAGCGACGGCCTGGGCGGCGCCGACATGGCGCTGCTGCAAACCGCCGCCGTGGCCCTGCTGGCCGGCGAAGGCGACAGCATGACCGACCAGTTCACCAAGGCCATCGGGCTCGACGAACTGACGCTGAAGCAGAACCAGGGCGAGGTCCGCGAAACCGTGATCTCGCTTGGCAAGCAGCTGTCGCGGCGCTGGTACGTCGGCTACGAGCGCGGCCTGAACGCCACGGCCGGCAGCTTCCAACTGATCTACCGCATCGCCCGCAGCTTCACGCTGCGCGCACAGTCGGGTTTCGAGAATTCACTCGACGTGATCTGGACCTGGCGCTGGGGTTAGCAGAGTCGACCTCACGTGTGAAAATCTGCGGTTGCCCGCCGTAGCACAATGGACAGTGCGCATGCCTCCTAAGCGTGAAATACAGGTTCGATTCCTGTCGGCGGGACCAGAGACGAAGCCGAAAGGCACCTAGAAAGACCGGAAGCCCCATTGAAATTAACGCCCTGGGGCTTTTTCTTTTCCTGAGTGTTCCGGGGGCAACTGGTTGAAGCCGGAGACGTTTGGGGGCAACATCGGGGCGTCTGTTGCCCCCACGCCAGAAAGTTGCCCCCATGCCACTCACCGACACCTCGATTCGCACCGTCAAACCGGCCAGCAAACCCGTGCGGATGTTCGATGGCGGCGGGCTGTACCTCGAAGTCGCCCCGTCCGGCGGTAAGTGGTGGCGGCTCAAGTTCCGCTTCGACGGCAAGGAAAAGCGGCTCAGTCTCGGCACCTATCCCGACATCAGCATCAAGGAAGCCCGCAAACGGCGCGAAGAGGCGCGCGAACTGCTGGCGGACGGGAAAGACCCCGGCGCCCAACGCAAAGCGGCCCAGCAGGCTCGCAAGCTGGCCGCAGCAAACACCCTCGAAGCACTGTCGCGGGCCTGGCTCGAACACCGCGCCGGTGCATGGGTGGAACGCACCCGCACGATCATCCTGGCTTCGTTGGAAAACGACGTGTTCCCGGTGTTGGGCAGCATGCCGATTGCCGACGTCACCCCGGCCCACATCCGAAACCTTGCGCAAGGCATCGAAGCGCGCGGCGCGGCCGAAACGGCGGGCCGGGTATTTCAGCGACTGCGCTCGATCTTCCGCTACGCGATTGCGCACGACGTGATCCAGACAGACCCGACCTACCCGTTGAAGCCGGCTGAAATCTTCAAACCCCGCAAGGTGCAGCACCGCGCCGCGCTGTCCGAACGCGACGTGCCGATCTTTCTGCAACGGCTCGCAGCCTATGAAGGCGACCCGACCACATCGGCCGCACTCACGCTGCTGATGCTGACGGCTCTGCGGCCCGGCGAACTGCGCGGCGCACGGTGGGATGAGATCGACATCGATCGCGCGCTGTGGCGCGTTCCAGCGGCCCGCATGAAGATGAAAACCGAACACACCGTGCCACTGTCAAAGCAGGCCCTCGCAGTGATCGAGTCGATGCGGCCGATCAGCGGGCGCGGCGCATTGGTGCTTCCCTCCCCGTTCTATCCCGGCAAGCCCCTGA
>JAYVEB010000078.1:0-5351 GCA_043749095.1 Burkholderiales bacterium
CGAATGCCGCCGAGCGGGTTCTTGATCTCGTGAGCGAGGTTGCGGATCAGTTCCTTGTTGGCACGCGCCTGACCGAGCGCGCGCTCCTCCCGGTCCTGACGCGTCTGCTGTTCGATCTCGACCAGCTCGATCAGCACATCGGTCGTGCCATCGATCTGGTTGACGATCACATGCACCGGCAGCGGCTCGCCGGGCGCCAGCGCCGGCCGACGCAGCGCGGCCTCGAAGCGGCTCGACGAGAACTCGTTGCGCACCAGGGCCGCGACGGTGTCGCGGACGATCTGCGCATCGACGAACCAATCGAACAGCGAATCGCGCAGCACGCTGCGACTCGACCACCCCAGCACATGGCCAAACGACGCATTGGCGAACACACAGTGCCCATTGGGCCGCACCACCGCCACCATCGTAGCGAGGTGATCAAAGGCCGCGTAGGGTGACGATGGACTCGCCATGCTCAGGCGCAAGGGAATCGTGCCGGGGGGGATCGAAACATCATGGTCAGGGCACCTTGGCCAGTTCACGTTTCAGGGCGGCGATGTCGTTTTCCTTGCGCGCAATGCCGGCTTTCAGTTCGGTTACGCGGTCGAGGTACTTCTGGTAGTTGCGCTCGCCGCCCTGACGATCGGGCTCGCCGTTGTTGTATTCGGCCTGCATCGCGGCCAGCCGCTGCTGTTCGCGTTGCAACTCGGCTTCAAGGATGCGGCGCGCATCGCTGTCGCGTGCGCGCTGTTCCTGAGGGTCGACGCGGCTGTCGGGTGGTCGCGGTGCGGACGCGTTTGTCGGGCCGACACCCGCGCGCTTGGGCGGTGATATGACGGTGACCGGATTGCCATCGAGCGTGCTGCAGCCCTTGGTCTTGGCTTCCTTCGCACTGATCGCGTCGGTGTAGAGCACCGGGTTGCCGGGGCATTTGTAGACCGGGGCGTCACCTTGGGCCTGTGCTGGTTGCAAGAGCGCCTGAGACGCCAGCGTTAGCACGCTGGCGAACACCGGCCACCGCCATCCGACCCGCGCTGTGTGCAAAACCCGCATAGCAATGCCCTCGTGTCGACCACTTACCGCGCAGCGGGCACGCCCTGGGCGCTTCACCACGGTTATGCTGAGATTGTCGAGCACGAACGAAATTCCCAGTCCAACGAAAAAGGGACGGCTTTCGCCGTCCCTTCGTGATGCAGCACAGGCTTCAGAGGCTGTAATACATGTCGAACTCGACCGGGTGGGTGGCCATGCGGAAGCGGGTCACTTCGGTCATCTTCAGGTCGATGTAGGCGTCGATGTACCCATCGGTGAACACGCCGCCCTTGGTCAGGAAGGCGCGGTCCTTGTCGAGGTACTCGAGCGCCTGGTCGAGGCTGTGGCACACCGTCGGCACCAGCTTGTCCTCTTCCGGCGGCAGGTGATACAGGTCCTTCGTGGCGGCTTCGCCCGGGTGGATCTTGTTCTCGACACCGTCGAGGCCGGCCATCAGCAGTGCAGCGAAACCGAGGTACGGGTTCATCAGCGGGTCAGGAAAGCGTGCCTCGACGCGACGGCCCTTCGGATTCGCAACGTACGGGATGCGAATCGACGCCGAGCGGTTCTTCGCGGAATAGGCCAGCTTCACCGGGGCCTCGAAGCCCGGCACCAGACGCTTGTAGCTGTTGGTGCCCGGGTTGGTGATCGCATTCAGCGCGCGGGCGTGCTTGATGACGCCGCCGATGTAGTACAGCGCGAATTCCGACAGGCCGGCGTAGCCGTCACCGGCGAACAGGTTCTTGCCATCCTTCCATACCGACTGGTGCACGTGCATGCCGGAGCCGTTGTCGCCAACGATGGGCTTGGGCATGAAGGTCGCCGTCTTGCCATAGCTGTGCGCGACGTTCTGGATCACGTACTTCTGCAACTGGACCCAGTCGGCACGCTGTAGCAGGGTGCTGAACTTGGTGCCGAGCTCCATCTGGCCCGCATTCGCGACCTCGTGGTGATGCACTTCGACCGGCACGCCCAGACCTTCAAGCACCAGGCACATCTCGGAGCGCATGTCTTGAAAGCTGTCGACCGGCGGTACCGGGAAATAGCCGCCCTTGACCGACGGACGGTGCCCCGAGTTGCCGTGCTCGTATTCACGGCCGGTGTTCCACGCGGCTTCTTCCGAATCGATCTTCGAGAAGCAGCCCGACATGTCGTTGCCCCAGCGCACGCTGTCGAACACGAAAAACTCGGGTTCCGGGCCGAAGTAGGCGGTGTCGCCCAGGCCAGAGGCCTTCATGTAGGCCTCGGCGCGCTTGGCGAGCGATCGTGGATCGCGCTCGTACGGCTTGCCGTCGGCAGGATCGATGACGTCACAGGTCAGGATCAGCGTCGACTCTTCGAAAAACGGATCGATGTTCGCAGTGTTGGCGTCCGGCATCAGTTGCATGTCGGAGGCTTCGATGCCCTTCCACCCGGCGATCGACGAACCGTCGAAAGCATGGCCGGATACAAACTTCTCTTCGTCGAAATGGGACACAGGCACGGTGACGTGCTGCTCTTTGCCGCGGGTGTCGGTGAAACGGAAGTCAACAAACTTGACTTCGTTGTCTTTCACCATTGTCATCACGTCGGCGACGGTCTTGGCCATCAGGAATCTCCTAGCGGGACGCTGTTTGGGTGTGTTGGGGGAGGGGTTCGAACATTGGTGCGACGCTGACCAGCCGCCTCAAAGGTGCACCTTAACTTAGCAGAAAACATGCCCAGCAACGGCGTTGCGGTGCAGCCAGCCACCTCGTTGAACTGAATTCCGACGCACCAGACTGCGTCAGTGCCGTCCCACGACATCGTTTGCGGGTCAGCTCCGAGACGCACAAATTCAGTGCTGGGCAGCGCTCTATTATGGGTCGCCTTAGGGCGTTCATCGCACCAACTCGGGGCCGAACCGGGCATTCTTGTCGCGCAGACCCTGCATCAGCGTGGCGTAAGCGGGCGCCACCGCAGCGGCCTCGCCCTTCACGCCCAACTCGATGTGCGCGCCCCACTCTGGGTGGTCGACGCTGGGCAGGCTGAACACCTTCACACCGGGATGTCGTGCCTCGACGAACTCCATCAGCGGCGTCAGGGTGGCCTCCATCGCGCCCATCACGATGACGGACTGCTCGCGCTGACTCTGCGCGCGGTGCAGGTGCGCGCAGTGATGGTCGAGCACCCATTCGATCATCGGCCAGGCCATGACCGGAAAGCCCGGCACGAAGTACACCGTGCCCACGGAAAAGCCAGCGATCTTGTTGTACGGGTTCGGAATGATCCCGGCGCCCTGCGGGAACACTGCCATGTTCAGCCGATGCAGGTTGTCGGCGCGCGCGGGGTCGAACACCAGGCCTTTTTCAGCGGCGATATCGCACATGCGCTCGATAATCAGATCGCGGGCGACCGGATGCAGCTCAAGCGGCACGCCCAAGGCCTGCGCGGCGCATTGCCGTGTGTGGTCATCGGGCGTCGCGCCGATGCCACCGCACGAGAAAACGATGTCGCCACTGGCGAACGCATCCTTCAGATCTGCCGTGATGCGCACCGGATCGTCACCAACATAGCGCACCCAGGCCAGCGACAAGCCGCGCGCGGCCAGCAGCTCGATCACCTTCGGCACGTGCTTGTCGGTGCGCTTGCCCGACAGGATCTCGTCGCCGACGATCAACAGACCGAATGCCATCGCGTTGCGATCAGATCGGTGGCAGCGGCAACAGACCTGCCGTCGCCGCGGGGTCGATGACGGTTGGCGGCACCATCGGGGCGGATGACTCCGGCGTCGCTCCGCGTTCGGCACGCAGGGCCTGCAGCGCATGCAGGGCGTAGTGCGAAAACCAGAGCGCCGAGAAGGCGAACACCAGCGTGTAGATCCAGATCGCGATCGGCACCAGCACCGGCGCCAACGCCAGGAACAGCACGCCGGACGCCCACAGCAGCGACGGCGCCGCGCCCAGGTAGCCGGTCAGCACACCCATGCCGAGCAAGGCACTGCGATGTCGCTTGATGATTTCGCGCCGCTCTTCCTTGGTGGCGTGTTCGGCCAGCACGTCGTAGGTCATCACCTTGTAGGTCAGCCAGCCCCAGATCAACGGCGGCAGGATCAAGACCAGTGGCGGCACGAACCACAGCGGGATCGACAGCACCAGCGCGACGAGCGCCACCAGCGTCGCGCCCAATGACGCGAACACACCGGCGGTGGTCGAGCCACCGTGTCGCCGTTCGAGCGCCGGAAAGCGCCGCTCCGAAACCAGGTTGAGCATCGAAGGCGTCATCATCGCTGCCACCACCAACAGCGAGACGATGACGATCAACGGCATCGCCACGAACACGATCAGCAAGGGCGCCAGCAAGACCTTGAGGCCGCCGATGCCGATGCTGTCGAACCAGCCCAGCACCGAGGTCAGCCAGCCCTGCGAGTCCACACCCGCACGCACCCAGACCAGCGTGGGGTCCCACAGCAAATAGCCGAGGCCGAGCGCGGCCACCGCCATCAGCACCAGCGGCATCAGCGACAGTGCGATCACGCGCGGATGCAGGCAGTAGGCGGCCGCGCGCCAGAACGAATCGATCAGCAATTTCATGCGGTGCAGGATACGTCAGCGCACATGCGCCTTTTGCCGAAGCGTGCTTGCCCGCCTATTCGTCATCCCCGCCGAAGATCGTGCCGCCGAGCAGGCCGCCGCCCAGCACACCGCCGAGCAGCGAGCCTTCCTCACGCGAGCCACCGCGCTGCGGCGCCGCTGCGAACACGCGCGACGCCAGCCGCGAGAACGGCAGGCTCTGCAGCCACACCGTGCCCGGCCCGGTGACCTTGGCGAAGAACAGACCTTCACCACCGAACATCGCCGTCTTGATCTTGCCGACGTACTGGATCTCGAAGCTGACATTGGGCGTGAACGCGACGACACAACCGGTGTCGATCAGCAGCGTCTGCCCGGGCTGCAGTTCGCGCTTCACGCAGGTGCCGCCGGCATGCACGAACGCCAGGCCATCGCCTTCAAGCTTCTGCATGATGAACCCTTCGCCACCGAAGAAGCCGACGGACATCCGCTGCTGCAGGTAGATGCCCAGCGACACGCCCTTGGCAGCGCACAGAAACGCGTCTTTCTGGCAGATCAGCATGCCGCCGAGCTGGCGCAGATCCATTGGCAGGATCTTGCCGGGGTACGGCGCCGCGAACGCGATGCGCAGCTTGCTCTGGCCCTGGTTGGTGTAGACCGTGGTGAACAGCGACTCGCCGGTCACCAGGCGCTTGCCGGCGCCGAGCAGCTTGTTGAACAGCCCGCCCGTGCTGGCCGAGCCATCACCGAACACCGTGTCCATCGAGATGCCGGCATCCATGAACATCATGCTGCCGGCCTCGCCGA
>JAYVEB010000079.1:0-5319 GCA_043749095.1 Burkholderiales bacterium
GCTGTCGTAGACCAGCAGATGGTGGCGGGTGCGCACCAGCACGGTGGTGCCCTGCCCTACGTCGGCAGCCACCAGCTCGAACTGGCCGACCGGCGGCAAGTCCCGTGGCGGCAGCAACAACGGCCACACCAGCGGCAGCGCCAGTGCGCGCAGGCGCCACGGCAGCGGCATCACCAGCAGTGCCGCCGCCAGCAAACCGGCCGCCTGCGCCCACCACGGCGCAACACCGACCGACCACAGCACGTCGGGCGCAGCGGCCAGCCAGCCCAGCCATGCGGTGAGCGTCGACAAGACCGCGGCCGCTGCAGTCCACCGCACCGGCGCGACGCAGCCCAGCAGCGCCAGCGGAGTGATGACCAGAGTGATCAGCGGGATCGCGACCAGGTTGGCCACCAAACCGACCAGCGACAGTTGCTGGAAGAACACCAGTGTCAGCGGGGCCAGACCGAATGTGGCGATGACTTGGGTGCGCAACCCACCAGCGATCACACGGCGCAAACTGATCAGGCCGCGCTGCCAGATCGGAGGCCGAGCGGCCGCTGAGAGGTCAGGGCCGCGCGGTGAAGTCTCTGGCGACATCGCGTCGGCATTCCCCGACACCATCAGCAGCCCGACCGCCGCGAACGACAGCCAGAAGCCGGGCTGCAACAGGGCCCAGGGATCAACCACCGTCACCACGGTGGCGGCCGTCAGCAAGACCAGCGGCCACGGCCAGCGCAAGCCTGCGCTGCGCAACAGCGTGACCGTCCCCAGCATCCACACCGTACGTTGTGCCGGCACACCCCAGCCCGAGAACACCACATAGGCCAGCGCCACGACGAACCCGCCCCACAGTGCGGCAGAGGGTGCGGGCAGCCACACCATCGCCCGTGCGCTGCGCCGCCAGAGGGCTCCGATCACCATGCCGGCGAGCCACGCGAACATCGTGACGTGAACACCGCTGACTGACACCAGATGCGAGATGCCACTGCGGCGAAACAGCTCCCAGTCCTCGCGCTCGATCGCTGACTGATCGCCGACCGCCAGCGCCGTCAACACACCGGCCACGCGCGTATCGGGCACCGCGGCCTCGATCGCATCACGCGCACGCTGGCGCAGCCGATCGACTGGGTGCGCTGCGGCCCGGTCGATCAGCTGCGGCGCCGGGGCTTCACGTACCGAGCCGGTGGCGCGCACACCTTCTTCGAACCAGCGCAGTTCCTGATCGAAGCCCTCGGGATTCGCCAAACCATGCGGCCTTCGCAAACGCACGGTGAAGCGCCAGCGCTGCCCTGCGCGCAGTTCGAGCTGAGCGGCGGACGGAATCGCATCGTCGTCGAAGCCGCGGTACCAGCCCAGCGAAACGACCGATGGCACCGCAACAGCGTTCCCGTTGAATGTCGCCTGCTCCACTTCGAAGCGAAAGCGAAGCCCGTTCGATGTGCGCTGAGGCAGGCTGGCAACAACGCCAGTGACCTGCACATCGCGGGCTTCCAGCGTTGCTGGCAGCGCCTCGGCCAGCCGCAGGCACGCTCGGCCACCGGTGAGACCGTAGGCCAGCAGCGACAGGCCGATCGCAGCGCCGGCACCGATCGCCCAGTGCCTGCGGCCGGCCAGCACGAGCGCGAGGAGCATCGCGCCGAGCACCATGCAAGCCGCATACATCGTCGTTGTCTGCAGCGCCGGTTCCCGCAGCTGCAGTGCGGCACCGACCGGCCACGCCACCGCCCACATCGCCAGCCGCCAACCGGTGTTCGCAACGTGGTCGGTACGGAGGGCGGGCATGCATCGCAGTGTAGGATTTGGCGCTGCTTTTCCCTGCCTTCAGAACCCCCCATGTCCGCATCACCGTCCGTCTACGACCGCCTGAAAGACCTGGGCATCAGGTTGCCACCGCTGGCCATTCCGGCCGCGGCCTACCTGCCGTTCGTGCGCACTGGCAAGCTGGTGTTCCTGTCCGGCCACATCGCCAAGCGCGACGGCAAACCCTGGGTCGGCCAGCTCGGCCTGAACATGGACACGGCCACTGGACGGCAGGCGGCGCGAGCGGTGGCCATCGACCTGCTAGGCACACTGCACGCAGCCCTCGGCGACCTCAATCAGGTCGAGCGCATCGTCAAGGTGATGAGCCTGGTCAACAGCACCGGCAGTTACACCGAACAGCACCTGGTGACCAATGGCTGCTCGGAACTGCTGGCTGCGGTGTTCGGCGACCAAGGCCAGCATGCGCGCAGCGCGTTCGGTGTGGCGCAGATTCCGCTGGGCGCCTGCGTCGAAATCGAGTTGATCGCGCAGGTCGCCTGATGGCGGCCTCATCATCGAACACGACCCGGCTGCTGCTGGCGATGGCGGCGCTGTGCGTCGCCGCGGTCGTCATCGCGCTGGTCTCGCAGCATGTGTTCGACATGCAGCCCTGCCCCTGGTGCATCCTGCAGCGCATCATCTACCTGGCGATCGCCTTGCTGTGCCTGATCGGCGCGGTGGTGTCGTCGGGGCGGGTTCGCCGCGGCATCGGCGCGCTGACCTTGCTGATGGCGCTGTCCGGCGGAGCGGCGGCGCTTTACCAGGCTCTCGTAGCATCGAAATCGGCATCGTGCAACCTGACGTTTGCCGACAGGGTGATCAGCGCCCTCGGCCTCGACGGCACCTTCCCGCCACTGCTGCAGGTGACTGCGAACTGCTCTGACGCAGCGGTGTCGGTGCTCGGCGTGCCCTATGCCTACTGGAGCCTAGCGCTGTTCATCGTGATGGCTGCAGCGTCGCTCAGCGTCGTGCTTCGCACGCGTTAGAGATGGTCATCTTTGGCTGGCACTGGCATGGGCCAGCGCGTCGTCCAGCCGGTCATCACCCCAGAAAATCTCGTCGCCCACGAAGAAGGTCGGCGCACCGAAGATTCCCCTGGCCTGCGCGGCTTCGGTCTGTTGCCGCAGCTTCAGCTTGTTGGCGTCGGACTGCGCTTCGTCGAGGAGGCTCTGTGCGGGCAGCCCCAGCTGCGTCAGCACCTCGGCCACGATGAGCGGATCATCGATCGCGCGGTCTTCAGCAAAATTGAGCGACATGATGCGGCGGCAATAGGCGCCGATCCACGGCTGCTCGGCACCGACCAGCGCGACCCGCAGCGGCAGCAGTGCGGAACGCGGAAACAACGTCGGGCGTAGCCACGGCAGGCCCTGCTTGCGGCACTGGCGTTCCATGTCCTTCCACACGTAAGCGCCCTTGGCCTGTTGCAGCACAAACGGCGAGGTGCTCCAGCCCAGGCTGCGAAAGATCGGCCCCAGCAGGAATGGCTTCCAGCGCACGATGACATCGCATTGCGCCGCCGCAGCCTCGATGCGCATCACGCTCAGGTAGCTGTAGTTGCTGCCGAACTCGAACCAGAACTCGATCTCACGCATGGCTGCTGACTCCTTCAACCCGGCAGCAGGCGCAGCGCTTTCGGGATCATGTCCTGCGCCTTGCCCTTGCGGGCACGCTTGCCAACGTACGGCAGCAGCGCGGTGCCTTTGAGTACCTCATCGCGCGCCTTGCCGCCACGGCCGGTGCCCTCGACGCGCAGCGCCTGCGCAAACGCGGTGATGCTGGCGAGCGTGTCCTTGCCCTCCAGACCGATCAACGTCAGCCCACGACCACCGTTGGGCTGCAATTTCAGCTCGGCCAGCGGGAACACCAGCAGCCGGCCTTGTGCCGACAGGCAGCCGACCTGGTCTGCTACTTTTCCCACGGCCACCAGCGCCGGCGGTAGCAACTGCTCGCCCGCCTCCAGCGTCAGAAAGGCCTTGCCGCTGCGCTGGCGCGCCGTCAGATCGCCCACGCGCGCCAGCAGGCCGTAGCCACCGGTGCCGGCCAGCAGCAGCGTCTGCTCGGCAGGGCCGGCAAAATAGTGCGCTGGCTGCGTGCCCGATTCGAGCTCGATCAGCGTCGTGATCGGCTGACCATCACCGCGCCCGCCGGGCAGCAGGCCGACCGCGGCCGAATAGACGCGGCCACTGCCGTTCGCCGCCGACCCGAAGACCAGCAGCACATCGACGCTGCGGCAATTGAACGTCGCGAGCAGTGCGTCACCCGCCTTGAACTGCAGGCCCGCGGCGTCGACCTCGTGCCCTTTCAGTGCCCGCACCCAGCCCTTGCTGCTGACGACCACCGACACCGGCTCGTCGATCACCTTGATCTCGACCACGGCCTTCTTCTCGGCCTGTATCAATGTGCGGCGCGGGTCTTTCTCGAGCGAGCCGAACTGCTTCATGTCGGCTTCAATCTCCTTAATGACCGTGCGCTTCAGCGTGCCCGGGTTGCTGAGGATGTCCTCGAGTTTGCCCTGCTCACCGCGCAGCTCCTTCAACTCCTGCTCGATCTTGATCGCCTCCAACCTCGCGAGCTGGCGCAGGCGGATTTCGAGGATGTCGTCGGCCTGCCGCTCACTGAGTTTGAAGTGCTCGATCAGCGCCGGCTTCGGTTCGTCGGCGTTACGAATGATGCGGATCACCTCGTCGATGTTCAGCAGCACCAGCTGCCGGCCTTCGAGCACGTGGATGCGGTCGAGCACCTTGTCCAGCCGGTGCTGCGAGCGCCGCTGCACCGTCTGCAAGCGGAACGCGACCCACTCGGCCAGCATCTGCCGCAGCGTCTTCTGCGTCGGCCGGCCGTCGGCGCCGACCATCGTCAGGTTGATCGGCGCCGAGCTTTCCAGGCTGGTGTGGGCCAGCAGCTGCGTGATCAGATCGCTTTGCTCGATGCGGCTGGTCTTGGGCTCGAACACCAGGCGCACCGGCGCGTCCTTGCTCGACTCGTCGCGCACCGCGTCCAGCACGCCGAGCAACGACGCTTTCAGTTGCACCTGGTCGGCGCTCAGCGCCTTCTTGCCCGCCTTGACCTTCGGATTGGTCAGTTCCTCGATTTCTTCGAGCACCCGCTGCGAGCTGGCGCCCGGCGGCAGCTCGGTCACGACCAGCTGCCACTGGCCGCGCGCCAGGTCCTCGATCTTCCAGCGCGCGCGCACCTTCAGGCTGCCGCGGCCAGTGGCATAAGCAGCGCGGATCTCGTCGGTGCTGCTGATGATCTGGCCGCCGCCGGGGTAGTCGGGGCCGGGGATCAGTGTGGCGAGTTCGTCGTCGTCAAGCTTTTCGTTTTTGATCAGCGCGATGGCCGCCAACGCCACCTCGCGCAGGTTGTGGCTCGGAATCTCGGTGGCCAGGCCGACCGCGATGCCGCTCGCGCCGTTCAGCAGCACGAAGGGCAGGCGCGCGGGCAACTGGCGCGGCTCTTCGGTCGAGCCGTCGTAGTTGGGCTGGAAGTCGACCGTGCCTTCGTCGATCTCGTCGAGCAGCAAACGGGTGATGGGCG
>JAYVEB010000080.1:0-5294 GCA_043749095.1 Burkholderiales bacterium
TCAGACCCAGATCGGCTTGCTTCATGGCTCAGATCGTCGCCGCGCCATAAGGCACGCGCAAGCAGGCTCGACCCGAAGTTATGCAGACCTTCCCTAGGGTGCGTCCATAGCCTTTGAATTGCAGTCCACGCGCGCCGTTCAAAGCCGATCACTTGCAAGGAATCATCGCCATGAAACACACCCATTTTCGACATTGGCTCGGCGCCTGTCTGGCCCTCGGCGCCGCCCAGGCCCATGCCACGCTGGTCGATTTCCAGGGCTTTGCCAACGGCTATCAAACCGTCAATTTCTCGCTCTCCGCTCCCAACGTCACCACGTCCGGTTACACCGAAGCCGGTGGCTTCACCACGCTGGTGGACAACACCCGGGCCGTGACCAGCTACTGCGTCGATCTGTACGAATTTCTGAGTTTCGGTACCGCGTACACCAACTACAACCTCGTCGACGGCTCGCTGCACGCCTTCAAGAACACGCGCGCCGACAACGACATCGGCAAGCTCTTCTCGGCTGGTCATGTGGTGAACACCGCGACAACGCAGGCCGCGTTTCAGATCGCTGTGTGGGAACTGGCTTATGAAACCAGCACGACCTACGACGTGAGTTCGGGGGCGGCCAGATTCTTCGGCGGGTCGGCGGCAGATTCGGGCGGCGCACTGTCGCTGGCCAGCGACTGGCTCACGCAGCTGAGCTCGATCACCAACACCTCCGATGTGCAGGTGCTGGAAAGCATCACCCAGAGAACTATCCGAGGCCATCAGGATCAGGTGTTCGTCAATCGCGTCCCGGAGCCCTCATCCGCCACCTTGGCTGTGGCTGCGCTGCTGGGGCTTGGGTTCGTGACCCGCCGACGCCAGCGCTGAAGCGGCAATACCGACAACCGATACCTGCCGCGTCAACGGCTTCAGAACTCCATGTCGAGTTCCTCGATGTCCTCGTGTTCGAGTTTCGCCGCGGCGATCCACTCCTTCATCTCGGGCATGGCCATGATCTGCTTGCAGTAGGCACCGCAGACGCGGTCGACCGCGACGTGGTAGGTCAGGAAGCGGGTGACCACCGGCGCGTACATCGCATCGGCGATGCACGGCTTGTCACCGAACAGGAACGGGCCGCCGTACTGCGCGATGCAGTCTCGCCAGATGGTGGTGATGCGCTCGATGTCGCCCTCGGCCTTGGCCCACACCTTGTAGCCCGGGAAGTCGCCCTTCAGGTTCATCGGCAGCGCCGCCCGCAGGCTGCTGAAGCCCGAATGCATTTCGCCGCAGATGGCGCGGCAGTGGGCGCGCGCGGCGATGTCGGCGGGCAGCAGACCGGCGTCGGGCTTGACCTCGTCGAGGTACTCGCCGATCGCCAGCGTGTCCCACACCTTGATGCCACCATGGGTCAGGCAGGGCACCAGGATCGATGGCGACAGCAGCAGGATCTCCTTGCGGGCATCCGCGTCGTCGGGCGACACCATTACCTCGTCGAAGTTCAGCCCGGCGAGCTTGGCGATCAGCCAGCCACGCAGCGACCACGATGAATAATTCTTGCTGCTCAGCGTGATCGACGCCTCCGCCGTAGCGCGCGCCTTCGGCGCTGATCTCACCGGGGCGACGCTGCGCTTCGGTTTGGCAGCAGCGGAGCGGCCAGGCGGTCGCGTCTTCGGTGCAGTGGCCATGGTTGCGGCTCCTTGGTGACGTTATGCTCAGCTTGAGTGCAAGCGCTGTGCCAGTCGGCAAGGTCATCATGACACGCCGCGCCTGAAATCGGTTCACCGACCAGTTGCGATCCCCGTGCTGGCGCAGGAGTTGCAAGAGTACAAGCCATGGCAGGTTCCTGGGGGGAATGGATGATGTACGAGGCATACCAGGCGCAAACGGACCTGATGTGGCCGCTGCGTACCTTCACCAAGGCGGCACTGCCGATGCTGAAGGACGACACCTACGGCTGGAGCCGCTGGATGCCCAACCGCAAGCTGGCGGCGGCGCTTGAAGTGTTCGAACTCAGTGAGGTCACGCACAAGCGACGCCCCTTCGCCATCGAACATGTGACCGTGACCGGCGCCGATGCCCCTGTTGCTATCACCGAGGAAATCACCCACGTCGCCTCGTTCGCGACGCTGCTGCATTTCAAGAAGATCACCGACAAGCCGCATCCCAAGGTTCTGATCGTCGCGCCGATGTCGGGGCACTTCGCGACGCTGCTGCGCGAAACCGTGCGCACCATGCTTGCCGACCACGATGTGTACATCACCGACTGGCACAACGCACGCGACGTGTCGCTGTCGCATGGCAGGTTCGGGCTCGACGAATACACCGAACACATCATCGAGTTCCTGGACATCATCGGCCCGGGCTCGCACCTGATGGCCATCTGCCAGCCCTGCGTGTCGGCGCTGGCGGCCACCGCGCTGATGTCGGAGGACCATCATCCGGCCACGCCCGCCAGCCTGACGCTGATGGCCGGGCCGATCGATTGCCGCGTCAGCCCGACCTCGGTCAACCAGCTTGCAGTCACCAAGCCCATCGAATGGTTCGAAGCCAACCTGATCGGCCGCGTGCCGATGCGCTACCCCGGCGGCGGGCGGCGCGTCTATCCCGGTTTCGTGCAGCTGACCGCCTTCATGAGCATGAACAAGGACAGGCACGTCAACTCGTTCAAGGAGCTGTACCAGCTGCTGCAGAAGCAGGAAGCGGAAGGACTGCAAAAAGCCGAAGCCACCCGCAGCTTTTACGAGGAGTACTTCGCGGTGGCCGACCTGCCCGCAGAGTTCTACCTGGAGACGGTGAAAGCGGTGTTCCAGGAATACGCGCTGCCCAAAGGCGAGCTGATGTACAAGCACCGTGTCGTCAATCCTTCGGCGATCCGCCGCACCGCGCTGCTGACGGTCGAGGGCGAGCGCGATGACATCTGTGCAGTCGGCCAGACCCTGGCGGCGCACGATCTGTGCACGGGTCTGCGCGATTACCTGAAAACACACTATGTGCAGCCGGGTGTCGGCCACTACGGTGTGTTCAGCGGCCGGCGCTGGAACAGCACCATCTACCCGATGGTGCGCGAGTCGATCTACACGGCCCAGGCGTCGCTCTGATCGAATTCGAAATGCGTGCTGCGTTGGTTGCGCGCGGTGCTGCCGAAGGCATGGGGTGACCGGCTCCGTCGTTGCACTCAAAGGCATTCAAGCGCCGACCGCTTCGGTAGTTGTTGGAGTGCTGCGGTGGGTCGCTGTGTGGAGTGAAGTAGGGGGAGAGTCGGGCGCAGCCCGGCTCGGAGGACATGAACGCAACACAGCTATCCGCCGCAGCGCTCTCGCGCTGACATCGGTTGACTCTATCCAGCGGAACGCTGCGGATCAGCCTTCCGCAGCCGCTCCCGCAATCGCTGCACTGCTCACCTGCACATCGCCGCATTGGGCGCGATGCCGTAAGGCGTGATCCATCAGCACCAGCGCCAGCATCGCCTCGGCGATCGGGGTCGCCCGGATGCCGACGCAGGGGTCGTGGCGGCCGAAGGTTTCCACCGTCGCTGGGTGACCGTCGAGGTCGATCGATTGCCGTGGGCTGCGGATCGAACTGGTCGGCTTGATCGCGATGGACACGGTGATGTCCTGCCCGGTGGAGATGCCACCGAGCACGCCACCGGCGTTGTTGCCGCGAAAACCCGAAGGCGTCAGCTCGTCGCCGTGGCTGGTGCCGCGTTGGCTCACGCTGGCAAAGCCGGCACCGATCTCGACGCCCTTGACCGCGTTGATGCCCATCATCGCGTGGGCGATGTCGGCGTCGAGCCTGTCGAACAATGGCTCGCCCCAACCCACTGGCACGCCGCACGCCGCGACCTCGATGCGCGCGCCGCAGGAGTCACCCGCGCGGCGCAACTCGTCCATGTAGGCTTCAAGGCGCGGGATGTCGCTGACGTTGGCGGCGAAAAACGGATTGGTCTTCACGTGTTCGAGCGATTCGAACGGGATCGCGATGTCACCCAGCTGCGACATGTGCCCGGTGAAGCTCACGCTGTAATGTTCGCGCAGCCATTTCTTGGCCACCGCGCCGGCGCCGACCATCGGCGCGGTCAGCCGCGCCGAACTGCGGCCGCCGCCGCGCGGGTCGCGCAGGCCGTACTTGTGCCAGTAGGTGTAGTCGGCGTGGCCGGGGCGGAAGGTCTGCAGGATGTTGCCGTAGTCCTTGCTGCGCTGGTCGGTGTTGCGGATCAGCAGACAGATCGGCGTGCCTGTTGTTTTGCCTTCGTACACGCCGGACAGGATCTCGACCGCATCGGGCTCGTTCCGCTGCGTGACGTGGCGGCTGGTACCGGGCCGGCGGCGGTCCAGCTCGGGCTGGATGTCGGCTTCACTGAGCGCCATGCCAGGTGGACAGCCATCGATCACGCAACCAATGGCCGGGCCATGGGACTCGCCGAAGTTGGTGACACAGAACAGGTGGCCGAGGGTGCTGCCGGACATGGCGACGGGCTTTCGAGGTGTGCAGGGTGGCGGGGCGGAATTGCAGCAGCATTGCAGCGTCAGGCGGACCACCGAGCATAGCAATCCGGCTGACCCGGCTTCAGCGCCTCACCGATCGGTCATGGCGCACCGGTACGCCATCCCGGCGCATCGCTTTCAGGGCGCATGCCCCACAGCGACGATCTCAGGAGCTGGGCTGGCTGGAGGTCGCTGCGTCCTTCGCACCGCCGTCAGCCGGCCAGTCACGGATGTAGGCCTTCAGCATGCGATTCTCGAAGTCCTGCGAATCGACCACTGCCTTGGCGACGTCGTAGAACGAGATCACGCCCATCAGCGTGCGCTGCGTCATCACCGGCATGTAACGGGCATGGTGGCCGAGCATCATGCGGCGCACCTCGTCCATCTCGGTGTCGGGCGTGCAGGTCAGCGGACTGTCGTCCATCACGGAGTGCACGATCAGCGAACCGACGGCCCCACCATTGCGCACGATGGCCTTGATCACCTCGCGAAAGGTCAGCATGCCCACGAGCTCGCCGTGATCCATCACCACCAACGAACCAATGTCCTTCTCGGCCATCGTTTGCAGCGCATGCGACAGGGGCGTGTCGGAACTGACGGTGTACAGCGTGTTGCCCTTAGCAGACAGGATATGGGTGACTTTCATGGGAGTCTCCTCAGCGCGAGCAAAGAAAATCAATATAGACCCAAACCGTGCCGGGCGACATTGTCGAAAGCGCCTGAGCCAAGGCAGTTTGTCACCCCCGGAAACGCGGGATCAGGCCGCGATCAGGTCGCGCAGCGTCAACCGGTCGAAATTCGCCCGCTGCCAGAACGCGGCGAGTTGCGGCGACGGATC
>JAYVEB010000081.1:0-15830 GCA_043749095.1 Burkholderiales bacterium
CGGGGCTTCAAACTGCACAGGATCAGCAGGGGCACCATGACCGTGCGTGACCAGTACGACACCTTGGACAGGTGGAACGGGAACCAGCGCGGCAGCAGCAGCGCTTCGACTGGGATGAAGGGCACCGCGCGCCATGGCACCTGCTGGAACAGCGCCAGCGCGATGCGGGTGAACACATTGGCGCGGGCCGCACCGCCTTGGGCCAAGATGGCGCGCCGTGCGCGTTGCATGTGCGCCGCGTCAGGGCCGTCTCCAGCCAGCTTCAGCGCGTAGTACACCTTGACCGAGCAGCTAAGGTCCATCGCCCCGCCGTGGTACAGGTACCACCCGCCGTCCGCCTGCTGACGCTCGCGCAGATAGACCGCCAGCTTGGCAGCGAGGCCGCGATCGACCTCGCCCATGTAATGCATCATCAAAAGGTACTCGGCCGGGATGGTGCAGTCGGCTTCGAGCTCGAAGCACCAGTAACCGTCGGCATGCTGCCGCTCGATGAGGGCGCTGATGCTGCGGCCCAGCGCCGCTTCGATGACTTCCTTGTTGCCCTGTGGCGTGTCGGTCATGCCGAACTTAAGCATTTCACCCACGTTCACACTGTCCTTGTTGAGTCGTTATGTCGTGCGTCCGACTGGATGCTGCAACGGCCGTGCCCGGCGGCTCGCTCAGTCCACACGGCTGGTGGATGGATGCTGAGCTTCTTCGCAGTCGACCTTAAAGCCGGTAGGACTATATGCGTGAACCGCAGGAATTCGTCGAAATGGGACCGCAACGCAAGACCGTACAAGGCGAAGCTGAACCGTTCCTGAACCCAGGCCATCGCGGGCTTTTCAAGGGTCGTTTGGCGCGAGTACGGGGCGAAGTTAAACTGGCAACGTGAACGTTGTTATTGAGCGGTCTGGCATCCGGGCACATCGCTTCGGCGTCGACGCTTTGCCCCCATGGTCTGTGATCGCAGACACGCCATCGTGAAGAGGCGCTGGTTTTGAAGGGAGCCTGCTTGACTTCGAATTCGACCCCGCAGTCGCGCCCTGGCGACCGAGCCGACGCGGCCGCCGGTGCCGTGCTCTTGCTGGCCAAGCCGCGGGGTTTTTGTGCCGGTGTGGTGCGTGCGGTGCAGGTCGTGGAACTCGCTCTTGAGGCCCATGGCGCACCGGTCTACGTGCTGCACGAGATCATCCACAACCAGCGCGTGCTGGCTGATCTGCGCGAGCGGGGCGCGATCTTTGTCGAGCAGCTCGATGAGGTGCCGGCTCAGGCCTGTGTGATCTTCAGTGCCCACGGGGTGGCACGCAGCGTCGAGCGCGCAGCCCGGCAGCGCGGCCTGCAGGTCATCGACGCGACCTGCCCGCTGGTGGCCAAGGTGCATCTCGAAGTAATGCGGCATGCCCGCGCCGGGCGGGACCTGGTCATGGTCGGCCATGCCGGCCACCCGGAGGTGGTGGGCACACTGGGACGCTTCGATGTCAGCCGCGGCGGCTCGGCACACCTTGTGGAAACCATGGCTGACGTGCACGCATTGAAGGTGCGCGACCCCCTGTGCGTGGCCGTGGTCACCCAGACCACGCTGTCGGTGGAAGACACCCGACGCGTTCTGGCCGCACTGCGAGAGCGTTTTCCTGCGATCGTCGAGCCGCGACGGGACGACATTTGCTATGCCACCCAGTCACGCCAGAACGGCGTGCGGGACCTGCTGCCGCAGGCCGATCTGATCCTTGTGGTGGGTGCGCGCAACAGTTCCAATGCGAATCGGCTGTGTGAAGTGGCGCAGGACGGTGGCTGCGACGCCCATCTGGTGCAAGATGCAGATGAGATTGACCCGCGCTGGCTGAGACCGGGCATCGTGATCGGCATCACTGCGGGGGCTTCGACCCCGGCGCTGCTGGTGGATGACGTGGTCGAGCGACTCAGGGGCTGGGGTGCAGGGGCGGTGACGGAGATGGAAGGCGAGGACGAAACGGTCTCCTTCCGGCTGCCGGTGTCGCTGCTGCGCCCAAACGCCCTGCGCGAAACCCGAAAGACGACGGACGAAGAACATCAACCTTTATGAGCATTCCCTTCAAGCAAAAACTGAGCGTCGGCGCGTATGTCGTCAAGCAAAAACTCTTGGGCAACAAGCGCTATCCGCTGGTGCTGATGCTCGAGCCCCTGTTCCGCTGCAACCTGGCCTGTGCCGGCTGCGGCAAGATCGACCACCCCGAAGATGTGCTCGACAAGCGGCTGAGCGTGGCCGAATGCATGGAGGCGGTCGACGAGTGCGGCGCGCCGGTCATCTCGATCCCCGGTGGTGAACCGTTGCTGCACAAGGAAATGCCGGAGATCGTGCGCGGCATCGTTGCGCGCAAGAAGTTCGTCTACCTGTGCACCAACGCGTTGCTGCTGAAAAAGCGCATGGACGACTACACGCCGTCGCCGTACTTGACCTTTTCGGTGCACCTCGACGGTGACCGCGAGCGTCACGACGAAGCGGTCTGTCAGGACGGCGTGTTCGACCGCGCCGTCGAGGCGATCCAGATGGCGCTGGCGCGTGGTTTCCGCGTCAGCGTCAACTGCACGCTGTTCAGCGGCGAGACGCCCGAGCGCGTCGCGGCCTTCCTGGACTACCTGGTCGAACTCGGCGTCGAAGCAGCCACCATTTCGCCCGGCTTCAGCTACGAGCGTGCCCCGCAGCAGCATGTGTTCCTGCAGCGCCAGGCCACCCGCCAGCTGTTCCGCGACATTTTCAAGGTGGGCGCAACGCGTCGTGGCACGCGCAAATGGCGGCTCAACCACTCCAGCCTGTACCTCGATTTCCTGGCCGGCAATCAGAATTACCAGTGCACGCCCTGGGGCAGCCCGGCGCGCAATGTGTTCGGCTGGCAAAAGCCCTGCTACCTGATGGCCGACGAAGGTTACGCGCCTACTTTTGCGGCCCTGATGAAGGACACGCCCTGGGAGAAATACGGTTCCAGCAGCAACCCCAAGTGCGCCCAGTGCATGGCGCATTGCGGGTATGAGCCGACGGCGGTGAATGCGGCGATGGCCAATCCGCTGAAGGCAGCCTGGGTCGCGCTGCGCGGGCCGCGCACCAGTGGCCCGATGGTCGACAACGATGTACCGGTCACGCCGCCCAGTGGCGCGCGCGAGTACCCGGTGCACCTGATGATGAAGGCGCCGGCCGAGGAGACGCAGGTCACCGGTCGCTGACCGTCCCGGCAGCGAAAGGTCATGGCGTGTCATCGACGGTGGGGATGGTTACTGCTGGCGATGGGGATCGTGTCTCCCGCGTTCTCGGCGCCGTTGACGCACGACCAGGCGCTGGCGGCCATCGATCAGGCCGAACCCGCTGCGCGCCTCGCCGGGGTCGAACGGCTGGCCGAGATCGGCGTGGTGGCCGATGCCAACCGGTTACTGCCCAGCCTGCGTGACGCCGATGCCCGGGTTCGCAGCGCCGCCGAGGCCGCGATCTGGGCGCTGTGGGGCCGCTCGGGCGATCCGGCGATCGACACGCTCTATGCGCGTGGGCTGGCGCAGATGGACGCGTCGGCACTGGTCGACGCACTCGCGACCTTCGACGACATCGTGAAACGCCAACCCGCGTTTGCCGAAGGCTGGAACAAGCGCGCGACGCTGCAATTCCTGCTCGGCCACAACGAGCAGTCGCTGCACGATTGCGACGAGGTGCTCAAGCGCAATCCGCATCACTTCGGCGCCCTCGCAGGTGCCGGGCAGATCCATCAGCAGCTGGGACACCTGGAACTGGCACTCGCTTTTTTCAAGCGCGCGCTTGCCATCAACCCCAACCTCGACGGGCTCGCGCCGGCGATCCAGCAACTGGAGCAGCGGCTGCAGCGCCAGCGCGGTATGTCGACTTGAGCGCGATCGGTGTCGGGTGTTGCGGGCCTCGCGCAGGACCGACGCTGCGTTAGCATCCGCCGCATTCGCCAGCCGCGAATCACGTCGAACGGGAGTCAGCGATGCGGATGCTGTTGGGGTGTGTCTCACTGTTGGTGGTGTTGGCCATCGCGGGCCTGCTCGCCAAGACGCAGCTGAAGCAGTTCAGTGCCAACGGTGCAGCCGTGGCGGTCTCGCCGTCTGCGGCATCGGCAGCAGGCGTCGATCCGGCGCTCGCCGCGACGCCCACGCGCGACCTGCCCCGCAAGGTACAGGACGACTTGGTGCGCGCGATGCAGGCCCCGCCCGCGCGGGGCGATGATTCCCGCTGAGCGGCCACTCCACATGACCGCACCCCCCTCGCCGCAGGACGAAGCGGCGATGCGCATCGCGCTCGATCAGGCGCAAAACGCCTGGCTGGTCGGCGAGGTGCCGGTCGGCGCGGTGATCCTGCGCGCGGGCCAGGTGATCGCCACCGGCTACAACCGGCCGATCACCGAGCACGACCCGACCGCGCACGCCGAGATCGTGGCGCTGCGCCATGCGGCCACGCTACTGGGTAACTACCGGCTGCCCGAATGCGAGCTGTACGTGACGCTGGAGCCGTGCGCGATGTGTGCGATGGCGCTGCTGCACGCGCGCTTCAAGCGGGTGGTGTTCGGTGCCGCTGATCCGAAGACCGGCGCCGCCGGCTCGGTGATCGATCTGTTCGCCCAGCCGCAGCTGAACCACCACACCCAGTTGCAGGGCGGCGTGATGGCCGAAGCCTGCAGCGCGGTGCTGCGGGACTTCTTTGCCGAGCGGCGCGAGCAGTACCGTCAACGGCGGGCGGGATTGGCCCTCGACGGTGAGGTGAAGTTGTCCGAGTCCGGCGAATCCCTGATTCCCGCCGGCGAGGTGCTTGAACTGCCGCCCGTGACCGACCCTCCCTGATTTCCCCGATGACATCCTTGCTCCTGTACAGCCCGTCCGGCGTCGTCGCTGCGGCCCCGTTGCGCCGCGCAGCGCGTCGTTTGACGGCGCTCGGCTACGCGGTCGAGATTGATTCCTCCGCCCTCGCCAAACACCAGCGCTTCGCCGGTGACGACGACACCCGGCTCGCGGCGCTGCACCGCGTCGCCGAACGGGCGCCCGACATCGCGATGGCCACGCGCGGTGGGTACGGCCTGACGCGGCTGCTGGACCGCATCGACTGGCCGCTGATCCACCGCAGCATCGAGCGCGGCACGCGTTGGGTGGGGCACAGCGACCTGACGGTGTTGCAGCTCGGCCTGCTGGCCCACACAAAAGGCGCAGGCAAGGCAGCGACGGGCTGTGCCGCGCAAGGCCACAACCACGATGACAGCCACGACCATCATCACCACCATGCGCAGCCCGCTGCTGTCGGCCTGACCTGGGCCGGCCCGATGGCTTGCAGCGACTTCGGCGGCGAGGCGGTCGACGACATCACCGAGCCGTGCTTCGTCGAAGCGATGAGTGGCGCGCTGGAGGCAGTGGGTTTCCGCACCGAAGCAGGCTTCGACGGTCTGGCCGTGCGCGGCACGCTGTGGGGTGGCAACCTCTGCATGGTCGCCTCGCTGCTCGGCACGGTGCACTGGCCGAGGGCCGTGACCACGCGCGGCGGCATCCTGTTCCTGGAAGACGTCAACGAACACCCGTACCGCGTCGAGCGCAGCCTGCTGCAACTGCATCAGGCTGGCGTGCTCGATGCCCAGAAGGCGGTGCTGCTCGGCGACTTCAGCGGCTACCGCCCATCGCCGCTGGACCGTGGCTACCGGTTGAAAACCGCCATCGCGCACCTGCGCAGCCTGACAAAAACGCCGATCCTGACCGGCCTGCCGTTCGGCCACGTGCCCACCAAGGTGACGATGCCGGTCGGCGCCAAGGCCCGGCTGCTGGTGCAGGGGCGCGACGTGCTGGTCGGCTGGTGATGCGCGGCGTCGTCGGCGCTTGGTTGGTCGCGCTGGCGGGTGTGCTCGCCGGCTGCAACAACAACCCGCTGCCCGACGGTGCTGCCGCGTCAAGCACCTTGTTCACTGCCGTTTCCGGAAGTTCGCCGCGGCACCTCGACCCGACCGCTTCGTACTGGAGCAACGAGACGCCGTACACCTACCAGATCTACGAGCCGCCCTACGGCTACCACTACCTGAAGCGGCCGTTTGTACTCGTGGGCAAGGCAGCGGTCGAGGTCGCGCCGCCCCGGTACCTGGGCAAGAACGGCCAGCCGCTGCCCGCCGATGCGCCAGCGGCAGACATCTCCGAAAGCGTCTACGACGTGCACATCAAACCCGGCATTCGGTACCAGCCGCACCCGGCGTTTGCGACCGATGCGCGGGGGCATTACCTGTATCACGCGCTGAAGCCCGGCGAGCTCGGCGACCGCCGCTCCCCTTGGCAGTTCGAGCACCAGGGCACGCGCGAACTGGTGGCGGAAGACTATGTCTATGCGCTGAAGCGCCAGGCGACGACGCGGATCACGACGCCGATCTACGGCATCTTCTCGGAATACGTGCTCGGTCTGAAGGACTACGGCGCGCTGATCAAGGCCGAAGACGCGAAGCTGCGTGCGGGCCTCGACCCGGCTGCGCGAGACAAGCCTTTCCTCGATTTCCGAAAGTGGCCGCTGATCGGTGCCACCGCACCTGAGAAGCACCTGCTGCGCATCCGCATCAAGGGCAAGTACCCGCAGTGGAATTACTGGATGTCGCTGACCTTCATGGCGCCGGTGCCGTGGGAGGCCGATGCCTTCTATGCGCAGCCCGGCATGGCGGCCAACGGCCTGTCGCTCGATGCGTGGCCGGTGGGTACCGGGCCTTACATGATGACCGAGTCGGTGCAGGACACCCGGCACGTGATGAAGCGCAACCCGAACTACCGCGGCGAGCCGTATCCATGCGAGGGTGTCGATGCCGACAAGACCAACGGCATGCTGGCCGACTGCGGCAAGGCGACCCCGTTCGTCGACACCATCGTCGCGGTGATCGAGAAGGAGGGCGTGCCGCTGCGCGCGAAATTCCGCCAGGGCTATTACGACGTGCCGCGCATCGAGCGCACCGACGACGGGCTGGAGTTCCTGGTCGAGATGGACGACTCGGAAGACGTGCGCCGCGACTACACCGCGCGCGGCTTTCAGCTGCCGAAGTTTGCCGACGTGACCTCGTGGTACCTGGGCTTCAACATGCTCGACCCGGTGATCGGCCGCGGTGACACGCCCACGCAGCAGGCGAAGAACCGGAAGCTGCGCCAGGCGATCTCGATCGCGATCGATTGGGAGGAATACAGCCGCATCTTCCCGAAGAGTGCCGGCGAAACCGCGATGGGCCCGCTGCCCGATGGCATCTTCGGCTCGCGCCACGGCCAGCCGCAGGGCATCAACACCGTGACGCACCGGCTCGTCGATGGCAAGGTGGTGCGCCGCCCGATCGCCGATGCGAAAAAACTGCTCGCCGAAGCCGGTTACCGCGATGGCCGCGACGCCGCGACCGGCCGCCCGCTGGTGCTGAACTACGACTACTACAGCCAACCCACGCCTGAGGTGAAGTCGCAACTCGACTGGATGGTCAAGCAGTTCGCCAAGATCGATGTGCAGCTCGAAATCCGCGCCACCGACAACAACCAGTTCCAGGACAAGGTGCGCAAGGGCAAGCACCAGATCTTCTGGTCGGGTTGGCTGGCTGATTACCCCGACGCCGAGAATTTCCTGTTCCTGCTGTACGGCCCGAACGCGAAGTCGACTTCCGACGGCGAGAACACCGCGAACTATGCGAACCCCGAATACGACGCGCTGTTCGCGCAGCTCAAGGGCGTCGAAGATGGCCCCGAGAAGCAGGCGATGATCGACCGGATGACGGCCATCGTGCAGCAGGATGCGCCGTGGTCCTTCGGCTATTTCCCGTATTCATCGGGCGCCTTCCAGGCCTGGGTACACAACGCGAAACCTGCCGTGCTGGTGCGCGACATGGCGCGCTACATCCGCATCGACACCGCCGAGCGGGTGCGACGCCAGGCCGAGTGGAACCGTCCGGTCTGGTGGCCGATGGTCCTGGGCGCAGCGGGGCTGATCGCGGTGGTGTGGTTGGCGCTGCGCAGCTTCCGCAGGCGCGAACGGCTCGATGCGCGCGGCGTGGTGCTGTCGTGAAGTCCACTGTGATGCGCTATCGGGGCCGACCGTGCTGAGCGCCATCGTCCGCCGCATCGCCTACGGCGTGCTGATCCTGATCGGCGTGAACCTCGCGACCTTCTTCCTGTTCTTCACCGTCAACACGCCCGACGACATGGCGCGCTTGAACATCGGCGGCAAGCGCGTGACGGCCGAGCAGATCGACAAGTGGAAGGTCGAGCGCGGCTACGACAAGCCGCTGTACCTGAACCCGGCGCGACAGGGCAGCGAGCGCTACACCGACACGATCTTCTGGGAGCGATCGATCTCCCTGTTCACGCTGCAGTTCGGCCGTGCCGATGCTGAGAGCGCCGGCGACATTGGCCACCAGGTCGGTGCGCGGATGGCGGTGAGCCTGCAGCTCGCACTGCCGCTGTTCACCCTGCAGGTGATCGCGAGCACCGCGTTCGCGCTGCTGCTGGTGATGTTCCGGCAGACCCGCTTTGACGCCTGGGGTGTCGTGCTGTGCGTGGTGATGCTGTCGATCTCCAGCCTGTTCTACATCATCGTCGGGCAGTTCTTTTTCTCGCGCATGCTGCGGCTGGCGCCGATCTCGGGCTATGCGCCGGGGCTCGATGCGGTCAAGTTCCTGCTGCTGCCGATCGCGCTGTCGCTGTTCGCCCGCCTCGGCGGCGAGGCGCGGCTGTACCGCGCGATGTTCCTCGAGGAAACCGGCAAGGACTACGTGCGCACCGCGCGCGCCAAGGGCCTGAGCGAGCCGCGCGTGCTGACCGCGCACGTGCTGCGCAACGCGCTGATTCCGATCGTCACCAGCGCCGGTGGCTACCTGCCGTACATCTTCCTGGGCAGCCTGGTGTTCGAGAGCTTCTTCGGCCTGCCGGGTCTGGGTGCGTATGTGATCGACGCGATCAGCAACCAGGATTTCGCGGTGGTGCGCACGATGGTGTTCCTCGGCTCGCTGCTCTATGTGCTGAGCTACATCGTGATCGACATCGCTTACACCTGGATCGATCCCAGGGTCAGACTGACATGATGGTGCCCCCACGCTCATTGCATTCGCTGCCCCCCAAGGGGGCGCGTCAGTCCCTTCGGGCGGCCGGGCGGGACTGACATGGGTGCCATGCTGCCCAAGTTCGTGCTGCTGTGGACCGATGTGGTGATGTGGGCGCTGATGGTCGCCTTGCTGGTCTACGCGCGGGTCGTGTGGCGCAGCTCGACGCTGCGCGCGAACTGGACGCTGGTGTTCCGCGACGCGGCAGCCTTCGCATCGGCGATCGTGCTCGGGCTGTGCCTCGCGCTGACGCTGCTGGACAGCGTACATTTCCGCCGCGCGCTGTCAGCTGCGGCAGGCACCGAAACGACTGCGCCCGCTGTGGCCTACGACACCCGCACGCAATCGCTGCTCGATGCGCTGCTGGTGCGCCTGGTCGACTCGCGCGAGGCGACCTATTCGCGGCCGCTGGCCTACCAGAGCTTCACGCTTGAATCGCCGACGGTCGACGGCGAGGTGCGCCGGCTGCCGCCGCGTCTGCTGCACGGCGGTGCGCACCTGAGCGACCCGGCGAATCAATGGTCGGGTGACATCGCGCTGCGTGTGGCGGGCGGCTTCGGCGTCGGCGCGGTCGTCGCGCTGCTGCTGAGTGCCTGGACCGTGCGCGGTGTCGCCCGCCGTCACGGCGTGCCCTGGCGCGAGGCCGCGGTGCGGGTGTGGCACGACGACTTCGACATCCGCTGGCGCGCTGCGCTGACCGTGGTCGTCGCGCTGTGCCTTGTCGGCGGGCCGGTCGCGCTGCTGATGCACGACTATCACCTGCTCGGCACCGACCGCACCGGCAACGATGTGTTCTACCAGGCGCTCAAAAGCATACGCACCGCCTTCGTCATCGGCACGCTGGCGACCGTCGCCACGTTGCCGCTCGCAGTCGGCCTGGGTCTGATGGCGGGTTACTTCAAAGGCTGGGTCGACGAGGCGATCCAGTACCTGTACACCGTGCTGTCGTCGGTGCCGAATGTGCTGCTGATCGCTGCCTGCGTGCTGATGGTGCAGGTCTACCTCGACCAGCACGCCGAGCTGTTCGAGACCGGCGCCGAGCGTGCCGACCTGAAGCTGTTCCTGCTCTGCGCCATCCTCGGGCTGACAGGCTGGGCCGGGCTGTGTCGGCTGCTGCGTGCCGAGGCGCTGAAGCTTCGCGAACTCGAATACGTGCAGGCAGCGACCGCCTTCGGCGTCGGCCCGTGGCGCATCATCGGGCGACACCTGATGCCCAATGTGATGCACCTGGTGCTGATCACCACCGTGCTCGATTTTTCCGGGCTGATCCTGTACGAAGCGGTGCTGTCGTATGTGGGCGTGGGTGTCGACCCGTCGATGAACAGCTTCGGCGGGATGATCAACCTGGCGCGCAGCGAGATGAGCCGCGACCCGGTGGTGTGGTGGTCGTTCGCCGCGGCGTTCGGCTTCATGGTGACGGTGGTGCTGGCGGCGAATTTCTTCGCCGACGGCGTGCGCGATGCGTTCGATCCGCGGGCGCGGGTGTTTCGCGCCAAGCGGACTCCCGCGATCGTCAGGACGGACTGACCGACGATGCTGACCATCACCGACCTGAAGGTGGCGATCGATGCCGACGCGGGCATGGTGCGCGCGATCGATGGGTTGTCTCTGTGCATAGCCCGCGGCGAGACCTTCGCGCTGGTCGGCGAATCCGGCTGCGGCAAGAGCATGACGGCGCTGGCGCTGATGCGGCTGTTGCCCGACAACGGGCGTGTCACCGACGGGCGCGTCGAGATCGAGGGGCAGGACACGCTGTCGCTGCCCGAATCGGCGATGCGCCGGCTGCGTGGCGGTCGCATCGGCATGATCTTCCAGGAGCCGGCGACCAGCCTGAACCCGGTGATGCGGGTGGGCGATCAGATCGTCGAGGCGATCGAGACGCACACCGCGCTGCGCGGTGTGGCGGCCCGCGCGAAGGCCACCGAGTGGCTGGGCCGCGTCGGCATCCCCGAGCCCGAGCGGCGCATTGATGACTACCCCTTCCGCATGAGCGGTGGCCAGAAGCAGCGGGTGATGATCGCGATCGCCTTGGCCGCCGAGCCGGCATTCCTGGTGGCCGATGAGCCGACCACCGCGCTCGATGTCGCGATTCAGGCGCAGATCCTGGAGCTGCTCAAGCAGTTGCAACGCGAGCAGGGCATGGGGCTGCTGCTGATCACGCACGATCTGGCGGTGGTGTCGGGCATGGCGCAGCGGGTGGCGCTGATGTACGCCGGGCAGATCGTCGAGGTGGCCAGCGCCGCCGAGTTCTTCAGCGAGCCGAAGCATCCCTATGCGCGGCTGTTGCTGCAGTCGCTGCCGGAAGCTCAGAAGCGAGGCACGGCACTCGCGGCGATCGCGGGCACGGTGCCGCCGCTGTCTCAAGCCTTCGTCGGCTGTCGCTTTGCGCCGCGCTGTGACCGGTCCTTCGATCGCTGTCGCAGTGACGCGCCGGTGTTGCTGCCACCGGCGGCGCCGGGATCGGACCTTGCACTGCCGCCACGCGAAGTTCGCTGCTGGTTGCATGTGTCGCCAACAGCGGTCGCCGCGGTCAACGGGCGCGCCGCATCGACCAACGCAGCAACCGCCCCGCAGGCCACGCCCACCGCGCTGCCTGGCGGTGAGGTGCTGCTCGATGTGCAGCACCTGTCGGTGCGTTTCCCGATCCGCACCGGCGTGTTCCAGCGCATCACCTCGCATGCGGTGGCGGTGGCCGATGTGTCGCTGCAGATCCGTCGTGGCGAGACCTTTGCGCTGGTCGGTGAGTCGGGCTGCGGCAAGACCACGCTGGGCAAGGCCATCGTGCAGTTGCTTCGGGGTCAGGCACGGATCGAAGGCCGGGCGCTGCTCGACGGGCAGGACTTGTTCGGTCTGCACGGCGAGGCGCTGCGGCTGGCGCGGCGGTCGGTGCAGATGATCTTCCAGGACCCGTACGCGTCGCTGAACCCGCGGATGCGGGTCTTCGAGCTGCTGGAAGAAGGTGTGCTGACGCTGCGCCCTGAACTCGACGTGTCAGCGCGCCGCACGCTGCTGGAATCGCTGGTCGATCGCGTCGGCCTGCGCCGCGAGGCGTTGCAGCGCTACCCACATGAATTCTCGGGCGGACAGCGGCAGCGCATCGCGATCGCGCGCGCGCTGGCGGTCGAGCCCCGACTGATCGTCTGCGACGAGCCGACCTCGGCGCTGGATGTCTCGGTGCAGGCGCAGATCCTGAACCTGTTGAAGCAGTTGCAGCGTGAGCTGGGCCTGTCTTACCTGTTCATCACCCACCACCTGGGCGTGGTCGAATACATTGCCGACCACGTGGCGGTGATGCACCGTGGGCGCATCGAGGAAACGGGACCGACGGCCGCACTGCTGGCCGACCCGCGCGAGGACTACACCCGCCGGCTGCTGGCCGCGGTGCCGCGATTGGTCAGGTTCTAATCGCGGGCGTGACCGATCGGCGACGGCAACGAGGCCACGCATGGCAGTGACATGGGCCCAGAAGACTGAACGGGGGAGGCGAGGTGAACGAGAGCGGCAACAGCAAGCGCTGGCGCATCAGCGCCTGCCCGTGGGTCATCGCGATGGCCTGTGGCCTGGCCGGCGGCCCGGTGTGGGCGCAACAGACGTTGGAGCGCGTCGAGATCACCGGCTCGTCGATACGCCGCATCGATGCCGAATCGGCGCTGCCGGTGCAGGTCATCAAGCGCGAGGCGATCGAGCGCAGTGGCTACACATCGACGGTGGACCTGGTCAAGAACCTGCCGGCAGTGATGGGTTCGTCGGTCGAGTCGGGCACGGTCGGCTCCGAGACCTATGGCTTCGCCGGTGTGTCGATCCACGGCATCGGCGAGAGCCGCACGCTGGTGCTGCTCAACGGGCGAAGGCTGGCCCGCTTCGGCGGGCAGTTCCTGACCGGGGACCAGAATGCCATCGATCTGAACAGCATCCCGATCTCGGCGATCGAGCGCATCGAGATCCTGACCGACGGTGCGTCCGCGCTGTACGGCTCGGATGCGATCGGCGGCGTCGTCAACTTCATCACCCGGCGCGGCAGCACGCAGGGCAGCGCGACCGCCGGCGTGTCGCTGCCGCGCGGCGGCGCGCGCGAGACCAATGTCAGCGTGTCCAAGGGCATCGGCGACTACGACACCGATGGCTACAACCTGATGCTGTCGGCCAGTTCTGATCGCCGCACGCAGCTGGCGGCCACATCACGCAAATTCGCCCGCACCGGCGAGATCTTCTTCACCGAAGGCGGGCAGCGCTATCGCTTCCTGGCCGCCTCCCGCTTCAGCATCCCGGCCAATGTGCTGGATGCCGACTTCAACCCGATCAGCCCGTATCTGGCCGCCAATGGCCGCTGTCCTGCCAAGCATTTCGTCTCCAGCGCGGGTTGCGCCTACGACTTTGTCAGCGACCTGGAGATCTACCCCGACCGGGAGCGGCAGAGTCTGGTGACCTCCTTCGATCGGCGACTGGATGGCGGCACGAAGCTGTTTGGCGATCTGGTGTACTCGCGCAGCCGGTCCCGCGGCACGATTTCATACAACTCCACCGAATTCACGATCGCGCCGAGCTCGCCCTACTTTGGTCAGGCGGTAGCCGCCGGTGGCTACAACAACACCGACCTGGCGCAGGGCGACCTCGGTGTGCTGGCTGATTACCGCCTCACCGACCTCGGCCGACGCGTGACCGACGACCGCGCCGAGTCCATCCATGCCGTTCTCGGCATCGAAGGCCAGATCGGCAGCTGGGACCTGAATCTGGCCTACACGCATTCGCAGAGCCTGGTGCGCGGCAGCCTCGACAACGGCTACGCGCTGAACAGCCGGGTGCTCACGGCGCTGAACACCGAGGTCGATCCGTTCGCTTTGCCGGGACAGCAGTCTGCGGCCGGACGGCAGGCGCTGGCCGACGCGCGCTACACCGGCTACTGGAACGGCGGCAAGTCGACGCTCGATGGCGTCGAGCTGCGTGGCACCACCGAACTGAAGTCGCTGGCGGGCGGACCGCTGCAACTGGGCACCGGGGTGAGCTTCTTCCGCGAACGCTACAGCTCGCGGCCCAGCGCACTGGCGCAGGGCCTCAGTGGCGAAACCCGCTTCGGCGACAACGCGGCCGAGGTGCCATCCTCCGGTGCGCGCAATGTCATCGGCGTGTTTGCCGAGCTGCTGGCGCCGGTGGCCAAGGACGTGGAGCTGACATTGGGCCTGCGCCACGACCACTATTCCGACTTCGGTGACACCACCAACGCCAAGCTGTCGGCGCGCTGGCAACCGGCGCCAGGATTGCTGTTTCGCGGCTCGGTGGGAAGCGGCTACAAGGCGCCGTCGATCCTCCAGGTAAAGGCCTCGCGACAGCTTTTCGGCCTCAGCTCGATCTTTGTCGATTGCGTGACGCCCGACAGCCACGGTGTCACGCTCAACGACATCGCCGCCTCGTTCGGCCCCAACGTGGTCTGCCCCAACGGCAAGCAGGCCGACGTGATCGCGCAGGGCAACAGCAAGCTCAAGCCCGAGCGATCGACCCAGGCCTCGCTGGGCTTGCGCATCGAGCCGGTGCCAGCGTTCTCGTTCGGTGCCGACTACTGGATGGTGGGTCTCTACAACGCGATCGGGCAGATCGATCCTTCCGCCATCGTCGACAACCTGAACGCCAACCGGGGCAGCTTCACCACCGCGGTCAGCGCAACCACCGGCGTCACTCAACTGGCGTTTTTCACGCCGAACTTGAACCAGGGCAAGGCCTTCAAGTCCGGCATCGACTTCGATGTGGTCGGCCGCACGAACCTGGCCCGCCTGGTGGCGGTGACTTCCCAGCTGAGCGCCACCTACATGCTGCGCGACCAGTATCAGGTGGTGGCCGGCGGCCCGTATTCGAGCAGCCTCGGGCGCTTCGGCGACGACGGCACAGTGACCTTCCGCTGGCAGGCCCGCTGGGTCAACACCTTCGAGCTCGGCAACACCGTGCACACGCTGGCGCTGAACTACAAGTCGGGCTACCGCGACCCTGACATCGCGGCCAGTGCCGTCGTCAACCGGGTGAATGCCGATGGGTCGATCGGCGATGCGGTGAGCTCGCTGACGCGCCGGGTGTCGGACTACGTGACCGTGGATTGGCAGACGCGCTGGCGGGTGATGCCACAGCTGGATCTGAACATCGGCCTGATCAACCTGTTCGACCAGGCTCCGCCTCTGTCGCTGGCCGTCGGCGGTCTGAAGCAGGGCTTTCAAGTCGGCTATGACGACCGCTACTACGACCCACGCGGCCGCACGGTGTACGCGAACCTGAACTACCGTTTCTGAGCCTGAACGTTGCGATGAATTTTTCACAAGGAGCCGACGACCCTCGTCGCCATTGGGTGGGTCTCGGCGTCGTCGTCCTGCTGCATGTGGTGGTGATCTACGCGCTGGTCACCGGTCTGGCCCGTCAGGTCGTCGACGTGGTGCGCGTGCCGGTGGAGACCCGGCTGATCGAGGAGATCATTCCGCCCGCACCGCCACCCCCATCACCGCCACCGGCGGTGGTGGTGACCCCGCCCAGGCGCCTGCCGCCACCGCCGGTGGTCGTGCCGCCACCCGAGGTGGTGGTCACGGTGCTGCCACAGATCGCCCCCACCATCACCGCAGCCCCACCTGCGCCCGCGCCGATCGATCTGGCGCCGGCATCGCCGTCAGCGGCGATCGAGTCGGCCGCTCCGGCGTCCGGGGCCGGCCGGCCGCAGGTGCTGGCCGCCGGCATCGCCTGCAGCCGCACACCGCCGCCGGTGGCACCGAATGTGTCCACCGAGATCAAGGGCAGCCTGTTCGTGATCGGCACGCTGAA
>JAYVEB010000082.1:0-5286 GCA_043749095.1 Burkholderiales bacterium
ATGCCTTTCTCGCTCTTAAAAATATAAGAAATTACTTTCTTAAAATGTTGGTAGGCACGATTGGGCTCGAACCAACGACCTCTACCATGTCAAGGTAGCGCTCTAACCAGCTGAGCTACGCGCCTAAAGAGCCGTTAATCATATCATCCCTCACGGTTGCCATGGGCTCAGAACTTCAGCAGCTCCGTGCGGATTCCGCGCTCGGCGAGCATGCGACGGGCCTTGTCAGCCTCGCTCTCGGTGGCGAATGGCCACACCACCGCGCGCCAACCGGCGCTGACCTGCATCAGTTCGGTCCGCGGCGTGCCAGGCAATTCGCCGACCGCGGCACTGGAGCCCATCAGCTGCTGTCGCAGCTCGGACGCGATGCGCGTGTGTGTGATGTCGGTCACCAAGGCATAGACGGCGGCACCATCGGCGGGAACGTTGGTGGTCGTCAGGGCCTTGACGCTGGTGGCTCCGACGGGCGGCGGCCGCAGCAAGGCGGCCATCACAGCGCCAGGGTCCATCGAGCGCAGCCGCTTGCCCTCTTGCAGCGCAGCCAGGCGGACCTCGTCACTGAGCACCGGCCGGATATGTGGCCGCGCATGACCCGGCACCACGTTCAGTGCCTGCATCGCAGGCAGATCGGACGAGACGGCATCTGGCGAACTTGAAGCGGGCGGGGACACTGGCACGACCACTTCGGCATGCGCGTCGCCGGCCTTCGGTGTCGCCGCATGGGGCGTGTGCGAGGCGACGGCGGTGGCCATCGCCGGACAGGCAGACAGGGACAGCACAGCCACCACAACACGCGGTCGGCGCCAGAACGACATCGCAGCAGGCCGCCCGCCGCTGACCAGCTGGGCAGCGATGCGAGCAGCCAGTCGATGGCGGTGGTGCCAAGCCTGCACCTTAGCCACCAGATCGTCGATGTGCGGAGCGTCCATGGATCGTTCCGATTTTCATGACGCGACGCGCCGTCAATGCCCCGAAAAGACGGGTGGCGCCCCGCCAATCCGCGTCGCTGCGGATCTGCGCTATTTGCGGCGCACCGCCCGCACGCCACTGATCTTCCCGACCACGCCCAGCACCTGTGCCAGCTTCGCGGCGTCGGCCACCTCGACGGTGAAGGTCATGAGTGCGGTACCGCCGCGGCTGTCGTGCACCGACTGCGTTTTCACACCGGTGACGTTCATCCTGTCCTTCGAGAACGCCTCGGAGATGTCGCGCAACAGGCCCTGGCGGTCGGCCGCCTCAACCACCACATTGACCGGGTACAGCGCGTCCTTGCCGCCGCGCGGCGCACCCCAGGCGACGCTGATCACGCGTTCAGGCAAACGCTGCGCCATCTGCTTGAAGTTGCTGCAGCCGCTGCGGTGGATCGCCACGCCCTTGCCCCGGGTCACATAGCCGCCGATCGCGTCTGGCGGTGCCGGGCGACAGCAGCGCGACAAGGTGGTCAGCAGCGACTCGACTCCCACCACCAGCACACCGCCCTTCGGCGCCTCGCCTTCGGGCCGGGCCTTGCGCAGCGCGATCACCTCGTCGACTGTCGGCGGCGGTTCCGGCGGCTTCAGCAGCGTCTCGATGGTGCGCAGCGAGAACTCGTCCTTGCCGACCACCTCGAACAGCGCATCAGCCTGGCGAAAGCCGAGCTGCGCGGCCAGGTCATCGAGCTTCACCGCCGTCTTGCCAATGCGCTGAAGCAGTTTCTCGACCGCCTCGCGGCCACGCGCGATCGTCTCGGCCTGCGCCCGCGCGTTGAACCAGGCCCGCACCTTGGCCTTGGAGCGCGGGCTTTGCAGATAGCCCAACTCCGCGTTCAGCCAGTCCATCGACGGGCCGCCTTCCTTGACCGACGTGACCTCGACCGTCTGACCGTTCTGCAGCGCGGTGTTCAACGGCACCATCGCCCCGTCGACCTTCGCGCCGCGGCAGCGGTGGCCCAGGTCGGTGTGCACCGCATACGCAAAATCGATTGGCGTCGCACCCGCCGTCAGTTCGACGATGGCCGCTTGTGGCGTGAAGACGTAGATGCGGTCGTCGAAGGTGGCGCCAATGTCCGCAGCAGCCTGCGCATCGGCAGCTTGGTCCTGTCCGACGAAATCGCGCTCCCAGGCCAGCAGCTGGCGCAGCACGCTCTTGCGGGCCTCGGCCAGCTGCGCATCGAAATCGGAATCGGCCGCCACCGAACCCGCATAGCCCTTGACGCCCGCCTCCTTGTAGGCCCAGTGCGCCGCGACGCCATGTTCGGCGTGGTCGTGCATCGCCCGCGTGCGGATCTGCACCTCGACCGGCCGCGCGGCATCGTCCTGCACCACGGTGTGCAGCGACTGGTAGCCGTTCGGCTTGGGCCGCGCGATGTAGTCATCGAACTCGTCGGCCACCGGCGGCAGCAGCTCATGCACCAGCCCCAGCGCGGCATAGCAGGCCGGTACGTCGGCCACGATGACGCGCAGCGCGCGCACATCGAGCACGCGGTCGAAGCCCAGGCCCTTGCCTTGCATCTTCTTCCAGATGCTGTACAGGTGCTTCGGCCGGCCCTGCACCTCGGCGGCGATGCCATGGGCATGCAGCTGCTCGGCCACCCGCAGCCGGAAGGCGTCCACCTGCTGTTCGCGCTCGATGCGTTTTTCGTCGAGCAACCGCGCCACGGTCTTGTACTGCGCAGGCTGCAGAAAGCGAAAGGCCAGGTCCTCGATTTCCCACTTGATCTGCCAGATGCCCAGCCGGTTGGCGAGCGGCGCGTACACCTGCATCGACTCGCGCGCCAGCGCCTCGGGACACGGCTGCTTGTGGGCCGCGAAATAGCGCAGCGTCTGCAGGCGCGAGGCCAGCCGCAGCAGCACCACCCGCAGGTCGCGCGAGAAGGCCAGCAACATCTTGCGCACTCGCTCGGTCTGCTTGGCCCGTTGCTCGATGCCGCGCTGTTCTCCGTCGAACTGCGCTTCGCGCGCCGCGCGCTGGATCTGTACCAGCTTGCGGGTGTGCATCACCAGGCTGGCGTGCGACGCCCCGAACGCCTTGGTGACCACTTCCTCGGGCTTTTGCAGGTGGTCACCGGCATAGACCAGGTAGGCGGCGGCCCGCATGGACGGTGCCGCACCGATGCCTTCGAGGATGTCGGCGACACCGTCTGCGTGTTCGAGCGCGTCTTCACCGGTGTCCAGCGGCTGGCCTGCCAGCAAGGGCCCGGCGAATGCCCGGGCGCGCTGCACCTGCGTGGCGTTGTCTGCGTTGTGCGCCTTGTCATCAGGCGCAGCAGCATCCACCAACCGATCGGCCGGTTCCACATCGGTCAGGGCGACGATGGTCGCCGCGTTCGCACGCGCAGACGAAACGCCGGTCTTCATGCCGCGAGCAGGAACTCCCGCACCTGCCGCACCTGGTCACAGGCAATCAGGGTCGGCGCGTGGCCGACGTCGGCGAAGGTGTGCAGGTGGGCGCGCGGGCCGCGCTGGGTCATCTCCTGTGCGTGCCCCGCTGAGAGCAGGTCGGAATCGGCGCCGCGCAGCAGCAAGGTCGGGCAAGTCACCGCGTCATAGGCGGCCCACAGCGAGGCCTCGAAGACCGCAGCCGACTCGGGCGTCGAGGTCTGGAACGGGATCGCGATCGCGGGGTCGTAGTGCAGACGCCAGCCAGCGTCATCGGCCGGCCGCAGCATCGGGCGGGTCAGCGCCAGCCATTGCTCGCGGGTGTGCTGGCCGAAGCTCTTCGAGATGGTCCACAGGTAATCGGCCGCCTGCTCGACGCTGTCCCAACGCAACGGCACGCCGAGGTAGGCGCCGATGCGCGCAATCGCCTGCGGCGGCAGCACCGGGCCGACGTCGTTCATCACCAGCTTCGACACCAGCGGCTTGGGCGTCAGCGAAGCCACCACCATGCCGATCAGCCCGCCCATCGACGTGCCGACCCAGTGCACCGTCTCGGCGTTGACGCGCGCCAGCACCGTGATCATGTCGGCCGCATAACGCGGCACCACGTATTCCTGCGGGTTGGGCAGGCGGTCCGACTCACCGCGGCCGGCGATGTCGGGGCACACCACGCGGTAGCGGTCGCTCATCGCGGCCGCCAGCACATCGAAGTCGCGGCCCTGCCGGGTCAGGCCATGCACACACACCAGCACGCGCGGGTTGGCCGGGTCGCCCCATTCCCAATAGGCCACACGGTGCAGCCCGTTCGAGTTCAGGCAGGGCACATGGTGCAGGCGCGGTGTGTTCATCGGGGCATCGTATCAATGCCCTTCATCAGACGTGCGGCTATCGATCCTCGCTTCAGGTCGTCACTTCAGCATCTGCACCGTGCCGTTGACCGTGACCGACACGCTGGTCTGACCGGCTTCGACCGGCAGCGGAGCGTCTGCCGCCGCCGCGAACACCTTCGCGCGCATCGTCATCGGCTCCGGGCTGCCGCCCTGATCGTTGCTGTTGACACTGACCTCGCGCACCGCATAGCTGGCGTAGCCGAACTGCTTGGTGACTTCCGCCGCCTGCGCGCGGTAGCGGCTGATGGCCTGCGCGGTCACGCCGCCTTCGGCCTTCTCGCGCTGCTCGCGCGACAGGCCTTGCGACACGCGGGCGATCGTCATCGACTGGATGCGGCCGGCCAGCTGGCTGATGCCCGGCAGATCACGGCCCTCTATCACCAGCTCGGCCGTGCCCTGCCAGCCGTTCAGCGTGCCCTTGGTCGAATAGCGCGGGTTCATCGAGAACTTGCCGGTGCGCACATCGATCTGGCCGGCACGCGCCACGCCGCGGGTTTCGAGCAGCGCAGCGTCCAGCGCCTGCTTCAGCGCCGACTGGACTGCAACGGCGTCCGTGCCTTCGCGCGTGGCCGACAGCGTGACGGCCATCAGGTCGCGCGTCACCTCGACGCTGGCGGTCGCGGTCAACGCGACCACGCCGGTGGGTGCCACCGGGGCGGCGGCCAGCGCGGCCGTTGCGGACAACGCCACGACGCTGCTGACGACAACCGCACGCAGGCGGCGGGACCAGCAATCTGACGACGACGAACGCATGCAAACAGGGTTCATGGTGAGCACGGGAGGCCAGCGCGAACTGCGCCCGTACAGGCTAACGCGATGTGGCTCGGGCACGATGACGCCGAGTCGTGCTGCAGCGCACGGCAGCGGTCCGGATATTTGTAACAGGTGGTCAAAGCGGAGCCGAACCGGCTGCGCAGGCCCGCAGAATATCGCCTGTTACAAATTGGAGAGTGCCATGAATGCTGCCACCCCGGTGCGCACCAACCGCGTCGTTGTTGTCGACGACGATGCCCGAATCCGCGATCTGCTGCGCCGCTACC
>JAYVEB010000083.1:0-5285 GCA_043749095.1 Burkholderiales bacterium
AGCCATCGCCCCGCAGCACATCCAGCGCACCGGCGTAGATCCGGTAGTCGCCGTCGACACGCTCTTCGAATTTCATCCGTCGCCCCTTGCCCGCATCGCGGGTCTGTGGAAGCGAATGATCGGGCGGGCACCGGCTCAAGAAAATCCATCAGGGGTTGGCCCCCGTTCGGGGGTGTCGCCGGCTGGAGTCGGCCTGGCGAGATCAGGCGGCGGCGACCTTTTTCGACAAGTGAGCCAACGCTTCGTCGACCTGATCGACCAGCACCAGACACAGATCACCGGGCTCCAGGCGATCGAGTGCACGGTCGATGGCGACGAATTCACCGCGGATGTCCTCGATCCGCCGCGTGCGCTTCGCGCCTTCCAGGCCTTCGCGCAGCAAGCGGATCACCTCGCCGTCGGCACGCCCGCGCTGGCAGGCGTCCTGGTACAGCAGCACGTCGTCGAAGGCGTTGCCAAGGATCTGTGTCTGCTCGCGGATGTCTTCGTCACGCCGGTCACCGGCACCGCTGATGACCACCGTACGCCGCTGCGCCGGCATCGCCTCGACGGCCGCGACCAATGCGCGCATCGCGTCGGGGTTGTGGCCGTAATCGGCAATGACGGTGGCGCCTCGATAACTCATCACATTGAATCGGCCTGGCACGTTGTCGCTGTCGCCGGAGAAGCTGGCCAGCCCGCGTCGCACCGCGTCCCAGGCCAGCCCGGCACCCCACGCGGCGCCCATCGCGGCCATCACGTTCTCGACCTGGAAGCGGATCACGCCATTGCGCGTCAAAGGCACGTCGCGCAGCGCGACGCGTTCGCGCCAGGCGCCCTGCGACGCGACCAGCCATTCGCCCTCGACGCAAACCGTGCGGTGGCCCTGCGCGCGGTGTGCCACCATGACAGGATGCTGGCGATCGGCAGCGAAGAAGATCGCCTCGCCAGGGCAGTTGGCGGCCATCGCCACCACGTTCGGATCGGTGGCGTTGAGCACGGCATAGCCGGTCGGCGCCACGTTCTGCACGATCACCCGTTTCAGCACCGCGAGGTCTTCGACGGTGGTGATGTAGTTAAGGCCGAGGTGGTCGCCGCTGCCAATGTTGGTGACCACCGCCACCTGGCAGCAATCGAAGCCCAACCCTTCGCGCAGCACGCCGCCACGCGCGGTCTCGAACACCGCCGCATCGACGTCGGGGTGCATCAGCACATTGCGCGCGCTCTTCGGGCCGCTGCAGTCGCCGCTGTCGATCTGCCGGCCTTCGATGTAGACGCCGTCGGTGTTGGTCATGCCGACGCGCAAGCCGCTGGTCGAGAACAGGTGTGCGATCAGCCGCGCGGTCGTCGTCTTGCCATTCGTGCCGGTGACCGCCACCACCGGAATCCGGCCGTCCTCGCCGTGCGCATACAGGTTCGCGACCATCGCCTCGCCGACCGGCCGCCCCTTGCCATACGACGGCGCGAGGTGCATGCGCAGTCCGGGCGCGGCATTGACCTCGACCACGCCGCCGCCTTGTTCTTCCAACGAGCGCAGCACGCTTTCGCACACCACATCGACACCGCAGATGTGCAGCCCGATCGTCTGCGCCGCGGTCACCGCGCGCGCCGCCAGGTCGGGGTGCACGCTGTCGGTGACATCGGTGGCGGTGCCGCCGGTGCTCAGGTTGGCGTTGTTGCGCAGCACGACGCGGCGGCCCTTGGCGGGCACCGATTCGGGCGTCAGGCCCTGCTCGTCCAGGCGAGCCACCGCAATGTCGTCGAAGCGGATCTTGGTCAGCGAGGTCGAATGGCCGTCGCTGCGTTTCGGATCGGCATTGACCTGATCCACCAGCTGCCGCACCGTGTGCTCGCCATCGCCCAGCACTTGAGGCGGATCACGCCGGGCGGCCGCGACCATGCGGTCGCCGACGATCAGCAATCGGTAATCGCTGCCCGGCAGGAAACGCTCGACCATCACCTCGCCGATTTCGGCGGCCACGCGATAGGCGATCTCCAAGTGCTCGCGGTTCACGATGTTGACGGTGACGCCCTTGCCCTGGTTGCCATCCTGCGGCTTGACGACCACCGGCAGGCCGATTTCCATCGCCACCGCCCAGGCCTCGTCGACACTAGACACCGGCCGGCCATAGGGCACCGGCACGCCGGCGGCGAGCAGCAGCTTCTTGGTCAAATCCTTGTCCTGCGCGATCGATTCGGCCACCGCGCTGGTGGCGTCGAGCTCGGCCGCCTGGATGCGTCGCTGGCGCGAACCCCAGCCGAACTGCACCAGGCTGCCCTGCGTCAGCCGGCGCCACGGAATGCCGCGCGCCGCGGCGGCATCAACGATGGCGCCGGTGCTCGGGCCCAGGCGCACGTCTTCATGGGTCGCACGCAACTGTTGGATGGCCGCATCGACATCAAACGGCCGGTTGTGCACCGCCGCCTTGACCAGCGCCTGTGCCAGCTCGAAGGCCTGTCGCCCCACCGCCTCTTCGCTGTATTCGACGACAACCTGGTAAATCCCGGGATCGACGGTGGCCGAGGTGCGGCTGAAAGTCACAGGGCAACCAGCCTGCGCCTGCAAGGCCAGCGCGGCAGATTCGAGCACATGCGCCAGCGACTTCGGTTGCTGCTGGCTGGCCGCGTGCAGGGCACCGATGGCCGGGAACAGCGAGCGCACACGGGCCTCGAACCCGCCGATGTTTTCGAGCACGCACTCGGGTGCGGTGCAGGAGACAACCGCCTCGATGGCGGTGTGGCGGGTCCAGAGATTGGGCCCGCGCAAGGCGCGGACGCGGGTGACTTTCATCGAAAGTGCTTTCTGCCCGACCGTTCGGTCAGGCGCAAAACTTCATCAAACCGACGCCAGCAGCGACTCGGTCGGGGCGGCGGCCAGCACAGCAGTCGATGCATTCGGCGTCGCATCGGGTGTGGTTTGCACCGCGGCGATCACGCCGGCGGTCACCGCCACCGGAAAGGTCTCGATGCCAGCGGCCATCAGTTCGGGCGAGATGCCCAGGGCCCAGGCGCTGGCGATCGAGGCCAGCAGCACCTCGGCCGGATCGGCAGCAGGCATCACCGCGTGTGGCGGCGCGGTGAACCGGCGGCTGGCATGGGCTACGTTCGCACACACTGTTTCCACTGAACCCGCCGCCAGCACGGCCCAGCCGCCGCGCATGAAAACGCTGCGCCCACCGGCGGCGCGTTGGGCCACCAACGCCTCGTTGCTGCTGTCGCGGGCATAGAGGATCACTTCGCCGTCGCACAGCGAGGCCATGTCGGCAATCCGCGGGTCGGCGGCGTTCAGCACCGCGACGCCACTGGTGGTGACCACATCCACCTGGGTGCGCAGCACCTTGGCCAACTGATCGGATCCAAACACGTCATGCGCCGCAAGCACAGCCGCATCGTGCGGGGCCAGTGTCAGGTCGGTGACCATGCCGACATGGCAGCGGTCATAGGCCAGCCCATCATTCAACACCGACGGGGCGCCGTTCTCGATCACCACGGCATCGACGCTGCGGTTCATCAGCAGCCGGTGACCGGCTTCCCAGCGCGCGCCGTCGCTGCGGTCGATCTGCCGGCTGCCGAGGAACAGCCCGTCGCGGCAGGCCAGACCGACACGGCGGCCGCTCAGGTGCAGCAACCAGGCGACCAGCCGGGCCATCGTGTGCGTGCCGACCGAGCCGGCGATGCCGACGATGTCGATGCGTCCGCTCCTGCCCTCGCTCTCATCCTCGGGGAAGAGGTGGTCGACGATGGCCCGACCGACCGGGCGCGGCGTGCCTTCGGCGGGCTTCAAGTGCATCAGCAGCCCCGGCCCGGCATTGACTTCAACCACCGCACCGCCTTGCACGTGCAGCGGCTTCGAGATGTCTTCCGCGACCACATCAATGCCCGCGATATCGAGCCCGACCACGCGCGCGGCCAATGCCACCTGGTGCGCGACTTCCGGGTGGACCTCGTCGGTGCAGTCGATCGACACATTGCCGTTGCGCTGGATCAGCACGCTGCGACCTGCAGCGGGCACGTCCGTCGGGGTCAGCCCCTGGCGCTGCAGGTCGAGCAGTACCGCGCCGTCGGTGGCGACTTCGATCAGCCCGAGCGGGTGGTCTTCGGTGATGCCACGCCGCGGGTCGCTGTTGATCTGGGTGTCGATCAGTACGGCAACGCTGGAGCGACCATCGCCCGTGATGCATGCCGACTCACCGCGCGCCGCGGCGACGACCTTGCCACCGACCACCAGCAGGCGATGTTCATGGCCGCGGATGTAGCGCTCGACGATGACATCGCTGCCCTCGGGTTCGGCCACCGCGTAGGCGGCCTCGACATCTTCGCGGGTCATCAGGTCGAGCGTGACACCACGGCCATGGTTGCCGTCGGTCGGCTTGACGACCACCGGCAGGCCGATCTCCTGCGCCGCTTCCCAGGCAGCGGCGGCACTGGACACCACCTCGCCCTCGGGCACCGGCACGCCACAGGACTTCAGCAGCGTCTTGGTCAGGTCCTTGTCGCTGGCGATGCCTTCGGCGATCGCGCTGGTGTCCTCGGTCTCGGCCGTCCAGATGCGGCGTTGCCGCGCACCGTGGCCCAGCTGCACCAGGTTGCCTGCGTTCAGCCGGATGTGCGGGATGCCGCGCTCGGTCGCTGCAGCGACGATGCTGGCGGTGCTGGGGCCGAAATAGCAGTCATCGATCTTCTCGCGCACCTGCTCAACGGCGGCAGTCAGATCGAAGGGCACATTGTTGATCGTGGACATCACCAAGCGATGACCGGCAGCCAGCGCCGTGCGGGCCACATGCTCGTCGCGGGCCCGGAACACCATGCGGTAGACGCCGCGCTGCGAGGTGCTGCGGGTCTGGCCGAAGCCGGTGGGCATGCTCGCCAAGTTCAGCAATTCGATCACCACATGCTCCAGCACGTGGCCGGCCCAGGTGCCCGATTGCAGCCGTTCGAGGAAACCGCCGCGCTCGCCGACACCGCAATGGTGCTCGACCAGGGCCGGCAGCAGCGCGACCAGCCGCTCGCTGAAGCCGGGCAACAGGTGGCTGGGGTGGTCTTCCAGTTCCCCCAGGTCCAGCCAGGTTTCCAACGCAGGGCGGTAGGTCCAGATGTTCGGGCCGCGCAGGTAGGTGATGCGCTGCAGGCGTATGTCGTCGAATGTCTTCATGTTTTCGGGGAGGTGTTCCGGGGGCGGTCCACTCGGCGAGAATCGCGGGCCCTGTTCGATGGCAATGTCATCCGTTCAGTCAGCGGTGCAACCTTCACATGCAGCATTCCCATACGATTCAAGACCCTGTTCCTGCGCTGCCCGTCGCCGTGAA